>JARKQO010000527.1 GCA_029974855.1 Eubacteriales bacterium | reverse complement strand
TCATCATGGCCACGCTGAAAACCGGCCTGGCGTCTTTGGGGCTCCAGGCCCACTGGCAGACCTTTATCACCGGCTTTGTGGTCATTGGCGCGGTCCTTTTGGACAACATGCGCAACAAGGCGGCCATGAAAGCAAAAACCAAGGTGTAAGCCGGCCTTTACCGCTGGTATTAGGCGCGGGATCGCGCTTGATAATAACAAGTTGGAGGGAAGAGATCATGAAAAGAACCTTGGCTCTCGTACTGTCCTTGCTGCTCGTGGTTGGCATCTGGGCCACGGCCAGCGCGGAAGGCGCGTACATCTCCGTGATTTCCAAGGGCGAACAGCACGCCTTCTGGCAGGCTGTCCGCAAGGGATGCGAGGACGCCGCCGCGAAGTATGGCGTGGAAATGTTCTACTATGGCCCCCCCAGTGAGGCGGACATCGTGCTTCAGGTGGAAGCGCTGAAGGCTGAAATGGCCAAGAAGCCCGTTGCCATCGCCCTGGCTGCCCTGTCCACCGACGCGGTCATGACCGAGCTGCAGGAATGCCTCGCCAACAACATCCCGGTCATCGGCTTTGACTCCGGCGTGCCCAACGCGCCCGAAGGCGCCATCCACGCCACTGCCTCCACCAACAACCAGAATGCCGCGGCCCTGGCCGCGGAGGAAATGCTGAAGCTGCCGGAGCTGGCGGACAAGCTGGCTGCCGCCACCGCTGAAAAGCCCGTGGTCATCGCCGTGCTGTCCCAGGACGCCACCTCCGAGTCCGTAACCGGCCGCACCACCGGCTTTGTCAACAAGATGAAGGAGCTGGCCGCCGCCTACGGCGTCGTGGCCGTGCAGGGGCATGAACTGTGGGCCGCCCCGGCCGAGAACGCCGCCATCATCATCCACACCGAGATTTCAGCCACCCCGCAAATCGGAGACGTCACCAACTCCGCCAACGCGGTGCTGAATATGAGCAACCTGGCGGCGGTGTTCCTGTCCAACGAGGGCACGGTCAACGGCTTGCTGGCCGCCACCGCCGACGGGTCCGAGCTGGCCGACGGCGCCCGCTTCGGCGACCTGATCGTGGCTGGCTTTGACGCCGGCGCGCCGCAGAAGAACGCCATCCGGAACGGCTGGTTTGTGGGCTCCATCACCCAGGATCCTTACAGGATCGGCTACCTGGCGGTTGAGCTGGCCTACAAGGCCTCTAGCGGCGAAGCGGTGGCGGACGTGGATACTGGCGCCAAGTGGTACACCAAGGACAACATCGAAGATCCGGACATCGCCCTGCTGGTGTATGATTGATCAAGCAGGCTGAGATGAACAGGACCTGAACAGGACCTGAACAGGGAATACCCGGGCCGGATACCCGCCCCGCTTGCGCGGGAGGGGTATCCGGCCTTTGGTGTTGGGGGGAAATGGGAAGGCAGCCGGAGCATGGCCTACTTCCGGCTCAATGTCACAGGATACGCCTGTGCCCCCTCCCCCCCCAAATCTGGCTACATCTTCCGGAGTGTGGCATCATAAGGGCAATGGGGAGTGCGGGCGCCGCTCCTTCCCCATTTTGGCGGATTGCTTTGACGGCGTGGCGGTGGAAGCCAAGACCCTGTCCCGGCAGCGTTTATTATATGTACCCAATGGGAGGAAATCAAGGCGATTGCACCGAATATATATAGTAATCTTTGATACGTACGGCGCTTTTATAGGATGGGCGGGATAGTGATAGCGTAAAGGAAATACGGCCGGCCGGGATGGAGTATTACGCTGTTGGACGATCGTTCCGCCGGGCGAGGTTGGTGCAAAATCGAAGGCGGAAGCTGTGCCTCGAAAGCGTTCTTTTTCCAATACTGTATACAGCACAGCGAAATGAGGAAAAGCGAATGAAAGCAAGCGGTCAAAGACCACATAATGGGTGGGAAATGGCATATGATTTCTTGAATGATATTTTCGCTGCTTTGGTACCGGGAAGCTTTTTTCTTTCATACTTCTTATTTATGGCAATTTTGTTTGCCGACCGCTTCCATTCCCTTGGAGAGTTTGTGGAAAAGCTTGGCGTTATTTTTCCGCTGATGGTTGTAGCGCTAGCATATAGCTTTGGCGCGTTCTTTCAAAGAAGAGAAATTAAACGGAATGATAGGGTAAGCGCAAAGCACATCTATCGGAAAATGCCTCATTCGTCCGGACATTCGTTTGCTTTCGCGAATGCTCTTCCCGATGCGTATTTGACAAAAATCTGTAGGTTACTAGAATATTGGTGGAACCTAGATGAAAAAGATGCAGCGCTTAATAACATGAATGCTGAAGCTGAGCCTGAAAAGACAGGTAAAATCAATACACGTATAGAGAGTATAACCAAGATTCTGGAGGCGTATCCGGATGCCAGCAAAAGCAACGAAGCGGAAAAATACGCGGAATATATTGTTAAGAAACTACTGTTGTTTCATTGCGATAACAATGATGGTATTGATTCGGAGTTGAGTAGCGTAAATGACAAGATATGGAAAAGAGAACGTAGAACGCTAAAAGAAAGAGTCGAGGAGGAAGTTTATTTAAAAGGGGCGATCGCTGAAAGTTCAACATTTGAAAAGCTTACCCTTGTTTGCAGAGTCCGGGTACGGGTGCACTTTTATTTGGTAAAGCATGCTATGCCATTCTGGGCTCGAATAAAACTCACACCAAAGGATTATTCTGAATTATGCAAAAAAAGGTTGATAAGCTCTTTGCCGTCCACCTTGTCTGGCGGGACAGAAATTGTCCAAGCCCGCAACAACTTTAAAACGCTCAAAAGAATATGCAAAGCCTTGACTGACGTGAATAAGGTGATAGGCACATTTCAGCCTAAATCAAAAGCAAATGACGACACTATGGCGGCACGCAGATTGCGGCATTTGGAAGGAATTCAAAAGTATATAGATCATGACATAAACCCCAGTATTGATTGGCCATATACTAACATGAAAAGATATTGCGGAGACAGAGGACTGGAGTTTGAAAGTGAAGTTACATGGGGAGACGGCGCTATGGAAATATCTGCGGTAGACGAGATATGGTTAACAACGGACAATAAGGTTTCGGATGAAATAAAGAGAAGCAAAAGCTCCATTAATACCGCAAAGATGAAAATTGCGCTTGCTGAACCGGAGTTAAATCGTGCAATAAGCAGGAATGAGGCCCATATTCGCTATATCAGTTCAATATGGTATGCAACTCATCTGGTAATGCCTGTTTCCCTTGTATTTCTGGCGATATCGTTAGCGGTTGCGATAGTGGGTTATCAAGGATATATGGCTGGTGCTTTGGCTAACACATGGGTGAGTATCTTTCATTTTGGTGACGCCATCAAGGTATTTTGTCTATCGTTATTTTATATCATCGCATGCTTTTGCATATCCCACTCAGGGAAGGAAATACTTCATTATCAAAGAGTCCGTGAAATCACGATGATACTTCAGGCATTGTATATCATAAAGGGCAAGGCGGAAACCAGGGATTCCCCTAAAGTGGCATCATAAGCGACAGACCGGCGCACCGGCCGCACCGGCTGCACCCACCCACCCCCCATCAACGCGAGGCGATCCTATGAGCATCCTGAACGCCATCATGGTTCCGCATCCGCCGCTGATTCTCCCGGAAATCGGGCGCGGCGAGGAAAAGAAAATCCAGGCCACCATCGACGCCTGCCGGCAGGCGGCGCGCTTCCTCCTGGACGCCAAGCCGGACACCCTCCTTCTCGCCACGCCCCACACCGCGCTGTACGCCGATTGGTTCCATCTCTCCCCCGGGGGGTCGGCCAAGGGCAGCTTCGCGCAGTTCGGGGCCGGAAGCGTCCGGGTGAATGTTCACTATGACGAGGAATTTGTGGCCGCGCTCTGCGCTTTGGCCCATGAAAAGCATTTCCCCGCCGGCACCAAGGGCCAGAAGGACCCGTCCCTGGACCACGCCGCCATGATCCCGCTGTGCTTCCTGCGGGAGGCCTACGGGGACGCGCCCCTGCCGCCCATTGTGCGGGTGGGGTTGTCCGGCCTGCCCCTGGCGGACCACTATCAACTGGGCATGATGCTCCGGGATACGGCGGAAAAGCTGGGCCGCCGGGTGAGTGTGGTAGCCAGCGGCGATCTGTCCCACAGGCTGAAGGCGGACGGGCCCTATGGCTTCCGTCCGGAAGGGCCGGAATACGACGCCCGCCTCATGGACGTGATGGGCCGGGCCGCCTTTGGGGAGCTGCTGGACTTTTCCGAAGCCTTCTGCGAGGCGGCGGGGGAGTGCGGGCACCGCTCCTTCACGATTTTGGCAGGCTGCTTTGACGGCGTGGCCGTGGAGGCCAAGGCCCTGTCCTACCAGGGGCCCTTTGGGGTGGGATACGGCGTGTGCCTGTTCACGCCGGGGGAAAAGGACGAAGCCCGCCACTTCCTGGACATGGCTTTGGCCAGGGAGGCCCAGCGGCTGCAGGAGCGCAAGGAAAACGAGGCCCCCTATGTGCGCCTGGCCCGGCTAACAGTGGAAACCTATGTGGCCACCGGCCGCCCGCCGCGCCTGCCCCAGGGGCTGCCTGCGGAGCTCACGGGCCGCCGGGCCGGGGTGTTCGTGTCGCTGCACAAACAGGGGCAGCTTCGCGGGTGCATCGGCACCACCTCCGCCACCACCCCCAGCCTGGCGGAGGAAATCCTCCAAAACGGCGTCAGCGCCTGCGCCAGGGACCCGCGCTTTGACCCGGTGACAGCGGAGGAGCTGCCGCTGCTGGAATACAGCGTGGACGTGCTGGGGGAGGCGGAGCCCATCGGCTCGCCGGATCAGCTGGACCCCAAGCGCTACGGGGTGATCGTGGTAAGCGGCCGCCGCCGGGGGCTGCTGCTGCCGGACTTGGAGGGCGTGGACACGGTTCAGGAGCAAATCGCCATCGCCAGGCGCAAGGCCGGGATCGGGTCCAAGGAAAAGGTGGAGCTGCAGCGCTTTGAGGTGGTGCGCCATGGCTGAGGCGGTGTGCCCCGTCTGCTTCCGGCATTGCCGCCTGAAGGACGGGCAGACCGGCTTTTGCCGCGCCCGCAAAAACCAGGGCGGCCAAAGCGTCTGCCTGAACTACGGCAAGGTGGCCTCCATGGCTTTGGACCCCATTGAGAAAAAGCCCCTGGCGCGGTTTTACCCCGGCTCTATGATTCTTTCTGTGGGGAGCTTTGGCTGCAACATGGACTGCCCCTTTTGCCAGAACCAGGCCATCTCCCGCGCCAATGAGCGGTCGGCCCAGTGGCGCTTTCTGGAGCCCACAGAGCTGGCGGCCCTGGCGGAGCGCCTGCGCCCCCAGGGAAACATCGGCGTGGCCTTCACCTATAACGAGCCCATGGTGGGCTTTGAGTATGTGCGCGACGGGGCAAAGGAGGCCCGCAGCCGGGGCATGAAGAGCGTGGTGGTCACCAGCGGCTCGGTATGCCTGGATGCCCTGGGGGAAGTCCTGCCCTATGTGGACGCCTTCAACATTGACCTGAAGGGGTTTACCGATTCCTGGTACCAGGCCCTGGGGGGCGATCTGCCCACGGTGCGGGCCTTTATCCTGGAAGCGGCGGCCCACGCCCATGTGGAGCTGACCACCCTCATCGTGCCCGGCGGCAACGATTCCCAGGAGGAAATGCACGCCCTGGCCGCCTGGGTGGCCTCGGTGGACAAAAGCATCCCGCTGCACATCACCCGGTTTTTTCCCCACCATAGGATGCTGGACCGCCCGCCTACCGATATCCGGGTATTGCAAACCCTGGCCGGGACTGCCCGGGAGCATCTGGAAACCGTGCTGCTGGGCAACGTATGACACAGCTGTCAGGGACAATAGCGCCAACACGACAGCCTGTGATAAAGCGGCGTCCAATGGGAAAGCTAAGGCCGGGCTAAAAACACAGGCGGGTGAGGGTATGGGGAAGAAAATGGCGCTGGTGCCTTGGATGTTGACAGCCGTTCTTTTGTGGGGCTGCGCCACAGCCACCGGCAATGAGGATGCCCCCAAGCCGGGCGGGCAGGAGCCGGCGGCAACCGTGGCGGACTATTATCCCCTTCGGGAGAATACCCGGTATGTGTATGAGGGCATGGGCAACGAGTATGCCTCCTACGACGTATATACCGAGTACGCTGACCGGGACAGGGTGCAGCAGCGGGTGGATAATGGCGGCGCCGTGCTGGCGCGGGTGATCAAGCGTGAAAACGGCAGCGTGATTCGGGTGTTGACCAGCCCGGAATCCTATGTTCGGGAAAACCTGCTGGACGCGCCGGAGACGGAGCGGGAAATCCTGCTGATGGAGCCCCTGGAGGTGGGGAATACCTGGAAGGTGCGGGATGAGATCACCCGGACCATCGTCGGCATCTCGGCGGAGGTGGCGACGCCCTCGGGGAATTATCAGGCGCTGGAGGTAGTGACGGAAGGCCCCGGCTACAGGATGGCGGATTATTACGCCAAAAATGTGGGCCTGGTCAAAACCGCCTTCCTTTCCGGGGAAGCGGAAATCACCTCCTCTTTGAGCCAAATCGAAAATGACGTTCCCCGCCTGCAAAGGGCCCGGTTCTATTACCCGGGTGTGGATGGGGCAGGGGTGTATTTCCACGAAAAGGAGCTGCGTTTTTACACCAACGACAGCGCCATGGATGTGTACGAGGCAGCCTATCGGCAGGAGCCGGGGGGAGCGGCGGGGCCGGTGTTCTCTCCCGGCACCAGGATCAACAGCCTGGCTAGGGCCGAAGATGGCACGGTGCTGCTGGATTTGAACGAAGCCTTTTTGTCCGAAATGAACGCCGGAGCCCAGTACGAGGCCACGCTGCTGCAATGCCTGGCTGCCACCTTCGGCCAGCTCTACCAGGCGGAGCGGCTGCTCCTGACCATAGAGGGCCAGCCCTATGCCTCCGGGCACATCAACCTGGGGGAGGGAGAAACCCTCCCGGTGGGATACGATGAGGGCGTGGTCCTTCCCTGATTCACGCCCCGGGTGGGGGCAGACGCATACCCTCAGCAGAAAGGATCGCCGCCGGAAAGCAGCCGCTCATCCTCGAGAGCGGGCTTCCGGCGGCGGTTTCTTTTTTTATCTAAAAATCCATAGGTACGCACCAGCCCCATCCCGTGGTATGATAGGACTGACAAAATGCCGCGTCCCCTCCCTCTCTTTTGGACGGGCCGCCGGCAAAGGAGTGCCGAATATGCTGGAAAGTCAGCGGGTAAGGGCCCTGGCCCCGGAGATGGACCCCCTGCGCATGGGCATGGGCTGGACTGTGGAGGACTTGGAAAAGCCGCAAATTCTGGTGGAAAGCACCTTCGGGGACAGCCACCCGGGCAGCGCCCATCTGTTTTCTTTGGTGCAGCGGGCTGTGGAGGGGGCGGAGGCCTCCGGGGGGAAGGCCGCCCGGTATTTTGTGACGGACATCTGCGACGGCATGGCCCAGGGCCACGACGGCATCAACTATTCCCTCCCCAGCCGGGACATGATCTGCAACATGATCGAAATCCACGGGAAAGCCACCCCCTTTGACGGCGGCGTCTTTCTTTGCAGCTGCGACAAGGGGGTCCCCGCCCACTTGATGGCCATTGGGCGGCTGAACATGCCCAGCATCGTGGTCACAGGCGGGGTCATGGACGCGGGGCCGGATTTGCTGACCCTGGAGCAGATCGGAGCCTACAGCGCCATGGAAAAGCGGGGCGAGCTGTCCCGGGAGCGGCTGACCTGGTACAAGCGCCACGCGTGCCCTTCCTGCGGCTGCTGCAGCTTCATGGGCACAGCCTCCACCATGCAGATCATGGCGGAGGCCTTGGGGCTGATGCTTCCCGGCAGCGCTCTGATGCCCGCCACCTCCCCGGACCTGGCCGCCGTGGCGGAGCAGGCCGGGGCCCAGATCATGGAGCTGGTGAAAAGGGGCCTGACAGCCAGGGACCTGGTGACCCGCCACAGCTTTGAAAACGCGATTCTTGTGCATGCCGCCATTTCCGGCTCCACCAATTCTTTGCTGCACCTGCCCGCCATCGCCCGGGAGTTTGGCCTGGAGCTCAGCGCCGAGGATATGGACCGGCTTCACCGGGGGGCATGCTTTCTGCTGGACGTTCGCCCGGCCGGCCGGTGGCCCGCCCAGTATTTCTACGCCGCCGGGGGCGTTCCCGCCATCATGGAAGCCATCAGGCCGTTTTTGCATCTGGAGGCCCTCACCGTCACCGGCCAAACTTTGGGGGAGAACCTGGAGCGGCTGAAAGCAAGCGGCTTTTACGACCGGTGTGCCAATGGCCTGCCCCCGGGGGTTCGCCAGGAGGATATCATCCGCCCCTGTGACCGGGCCATCAGCCGCGACGGGGCCGTTTCCGTGCTGAAGGGCAACCTTGCCCCGGAGGGGGCCGTGGTGAAGCATACGGCGGTGCCCCGGGAGATGTTCCGCGCGGTGCTGCGGGCCAGGCCCTTTGACAGCGAGGAGGAGGCCCTGGCCGCCGTGCTCCAGGGGGAGATACGGCCCGGGGACGCGGTGATCATCCGCTACGAAGGCCCCAAGGGCAGCGGCATGCCCGAGATGTTCTATACCACCGAGGCCATTTCCTCCGACGAGGCCCTGGGCAAAAGCATCGCGCTGATCACAGACGGGCGGTTTTCCGGGGCCACCCGGGGCCCCGCCATCGGCCATGTGTCCCCGGAGGCCGCCCAGGGAGGCCCCATCGCTTTGGTGGAGGAAGGGGATTTGATCGAAATCGACATTCCCAACCGGACGCTGCGGGTGGTGGGGATGCAGGGGGAGAGGATGGCTGAGGAGCAGGTGGCGGAAATCCTGGCCCAACGCCAGGCGGCCTGGAAGCCCAGGCCGCCCAAGTATGCCCACGGGGTGTTGGCCCACTATACCAAAAGCGCCGTTTCCCCTATGAAGGGCGGGTATATGGAGTAGGGGGGCCTTAGTCCAGCCCCAAAGCGGGATCGCGGAAATAGGGGAGATTGGCCAAGAGCCAATCCCGGGATTTCATGATGGCCCAGTCCGGGTTGGGCAGCGCGCCGTTGAACAGCTCGTTGCACTCGATGGTGGCATAGCAGTCGTCCAGCCCGGCCTTGCGGGCGTTGCCCACAATGTCCATCTTCACCAGCTCTTCCATGTACTCCTTGATGTGGGTGTTGCCGGTTCCGATGACCTTGTCCTCTTCCTTGATCCACCCTTCGTCCCCATAGTTGTCGTTGTCGGAGATGTGGATGTTGATGACCTTTTCCCCGCCCAGCTTGAACCGCTTGCCATTGACCTTTTGCAGGTTGCAGTGGCCGATGTCCACATTGATAAACAGGTTGGGAGCGCCCACCTTGTCGCACACATATTTCATGCTCTCGATGGAGCACAGGTTCCCTCCATAGGGGATCATCTCCAAAAGCACCTTCAGGCCGCTCAGCTCCCTGTCGCACCATTCGCACAGGCGCTGGAGGGTCTCGATGGAGTTTTCAAGGGCTTGATTTTTGTCCAGGTCCTCCTGGTAGTTTGGCTTGCCGCAGGCCTCGCAGAACATCAGAAAGCTGCCTCCGATGCGGTGGATCCAACGGGCCGAGGGCTGGATTTCCTTGAACGCCGCCATCCTCTCCTCCGCCCGGGAGGAGCCGGGGTTCGCCCGGGTCATATACAAAGCGGTCATGGGGGTGATGTCCAGCTGCTCCATGCGCCTGGCAATGGCCAGTTGCTCCGAAACCGGCAGAAACTGCGGCATGAACTGCCTAAAGCCCGGTACGTCGATATATTTGAACCCTAATTCATGCACGTGGTCCAGGGATCGCATCAGGGGGATGCCTGCCTTTTGATAAATTCCTGTTTGAACTGCCAGTTTCATAAACCTTCTCCTTGATCGTTATTTTTGGTGTGTTATCTTGGGCAATCCGCCCGGGTACACCGCTTTTTGACATTATCCTGGAAATACATTATAATTATTTTTACAAGGCGATGTGGAACTCATATTCATTTCTTTGTAGGAGCGTGCGGCGGTGGAGGTCAATCATTCCAACAGGCAAAATGACGGCGGTGGGGATTCCGGAAAGAATAATCTGTCGGTCCGGAAAGTGTTCAAAATCATCGAAACCATGGCCGAATACAAGAACCCCATCCGCCTCAAAGACCTGGCGGCTCTCACCGGTTACAACAACGTGACGGTGTACCGCTTCCTGGAGACGCTGATCCTCTGCGGATATGTCACCCAGGACAAGGAGACCTTGCTGTATTCGCTCACCATCAAGCTGTGCGACGTGGCCTCAAAGATCAATCAAAACAATATCCTCCGGCAGATCGCCTCGTCCCATCTGGCCGGCCTCAGCAAGCAGTGCGCCGAGTCGGTGGGGCTGGTGATCCAGGACAAGGAATGCGTCCGGTACCTGGATATATACAATCTTGGAAAGCACCAGCAGCTGTCAACCTCCATCTATGTGGGCATGCAGATTCCCATCCACGCCACGGCCGCAGGCAAGCTGTTCATCAGCAACTACAGCTTCTGGAAGCTGGGCGAGTACTTTGATACCCACACGTTGGAGCGCTATACGGAACAAACCATCACCTCGCGGCATGTCCTGGGCCCGCAGCTTCGCCAGGTGGCCCATCGGGGCTTTACCACCGAGGATGAGGAGTTTGAGGTGGGCATCCGAAGCATCGCTTCGCCCATTTTCAATTCCAACGGCGCCATTGTGGCAGCCATCAACATCGTGGGACCCAAGCTGCGCCTTACCGATGAATACCTGGCCGTTCAGGTGCCGAACCTGGTAAACACCGCCCATACCATCTCCCAGCAGCTGCAGTACAACGAGAGCGTTCAGCAGGACTAGCCTACCCCTTGACGGCCCCGGCCGTCATGCCCTCCATGATCCGCTCGCTGAAGGCAAAGTAGATGGCTACCACCGGAATGCTGGTCATCACCAGCGCCGCGAACAGGGGCGTGAAGTCGATGTCGAATTCCCCTTTGAAGTTGGAAATGGTCAGGGGGAGGGTCCGCTTTGTGGCGTCGTTGATCAGCGTAAGCGCAAAGGGAAACTCGTTCCATACCCAGATGATTTCCAAAATCAGCAGCGTGGAGATGATGGGCGACGCCAAGGGCAATACAACCCGGAGGATGCGCTGGGACAGGCTTGCGCCGTCGATGAGCGCCGCCTCCTCCATATCGATGGGGATTCCGGTGAGGAAGTTCTCGATGAGGATCACAGCCAAGGGCAAGGCCAGCGCCGTGTTGGGCAGGATCAAAGCTGTGAGGCTGTTGGTAAGGCCCAGCCTGGAGAACATCACATACACCGGCACCAAAAAGCTGTACACCGGAATCAGCATGCCAACCAAAAACAGGCCATAGACCACCCTGCGCCCGGGAAAGCGGTAGCGGTTCACAAAATAGGCGATGATAAAGGCGAAGGCCAGAATCAGCAGGGTGGCGCTGACGGTGACGTATAACGAGTTCATGGCCGCGGTGCCCATGTTGGTCACCTTGATTGCCTTGGGGTAATTTTCCAGGTAGAACTGCCTGGGCAACCAAAGCATGTTGGACGCAAAGTCCTTCCCTGTTTTGAACGAGGACAGCACCATCCAAAGCAGGGGATACAGCGAGATCACAGTGAAGAAGGTCATGACCAGATTGACCAAAATCCGTGTGAGGGCCGTGCCTGCTTTGCGCAGTGGGCAGTGCCTGACAATTGTCTGCTTTTGCTGTGAACTATATGCCATATTGATTCTCACCCTTATGCGCCACAAAGTTGACTACCGCCACAATTGCCGTGCCGATGAGGACCGACGCAATGGCCATAGCGTTGGCATATCCGAAATTGAAGAATTCAAAGGCCGTTCGGTAGGTAAGGAAAGACATGACGGAGGACGCGTTGGCCGGACCGCCCTTGGTGGTGGTGTAGATGATGTCGAAAATCTTCAGGCTGTCCGTGATGGTCAGCAGCAAAGATACCCGGAGGGTGCCGGACATCATGGGGGTAATCACATACCAGGCCCGCTTGATCCCGGTGGCCCCGTCGATTTCGGAGGCCTCCATCACGTCTGTGGAGATGTTCTGCAAGGACGCCAAATAGACCACCAGGTGCATGCCAATCACCTTCCATATTCGGATCACGCATATGGAGGTCATGGCGATTTTGGAGTCCCCCAGCCACAGGTGGGTCCACCCGGACAGCCCCATCATGTTCAGCAGGCTGTTGAGCAGCCCCGGAACCTCGTTATAGATCATCTTCCACAGGTATCCCACCACCACGCCGCTGAGGATCACCGGCAGGAAGAGCACAAAGCGGTACAATTTGCGCAAGCTGAGATATTTTGCCGACAGCAGCAGGGCCAGGAGGTATCCCAGCAGCGTGTTTCCGCCAAGGCACAGCAGCATCAGCCAGATGTTGTTTTGTACCGACAGCAGGAAATCCCTGTCTTTGCTCAGTTTCACATAGTTCGTGATCCCGGTGAAGCGCATCCCCTTGCCGCCCTTCCAGTTGGTAAGGCTGTAAAAGGCGGAAAGGATGATGGGCGCGATCAGGAAGATAATGTAAAACAGGACAGGGATCAACAGCCACAGATATATATACCTCTTTTTTGTTGTAAATATACCCCCATTCATGCTTCCCCAATCCTTTCAAGTGTCCCCATGGGGAAGCGGCTTCCCCATGGGGCATCTTCGCGGATACTATCCTGGGCGGGCTATGCCCAAGGGATCATTCCACCAGCTCCTGGTAGGCGGTTTCCAGATCCTGTACGCCCTGCTCGGGGGTAATCTCATTCAAGATCAGCTTCTGGGTGATCATGCCAACCTTGGTGACAAAATCCGAGCTCTTGAACACATTATACCACGTGTCGCGGGTCACGGAAGAGGCGCTGTCGGTCAGGGCCGTGTAGTCCTGCACGATCTGGTGCAGCCCGGACAGATCGGTGCCCTCCGGTACCGGCACAGGCACGCGGGTGAAGCCATTCTGAATGGCCACCTGGGTATAGCGGTTGTCCGTGTAAATCTGCATCAAATCCAGCACGGCCTCCAGCTTTTCGCCGCCTTCCTCCACTACCTTTTTGTTGGTGGCCCAGCCCCAGCCGGCCATCACCGTGTAGTGGTCCGCCGGGCGGGTGGATTCATCCGGCTGCAGCCAGTAGGTAACGCCGATATTGCCGTCGGCCAGCATGGCCTCGTCACAGTTGAGAACCATCCACTCGCCGGCCCATCCGCCGTACCCTGTCATGGCGGATTTCCCCTGGGCGAACAGCATGTAGGCCTCGTTCTCGGTAATGGTGCAGATGTCCGGGTTAAAGCACTTGGCGGCGCCCATGGCATACAGGTCCTGGTAAGCCCTCAGCACGCCCTCCTTGTCAAGGAAGGTCTTGTCCGGGCCCCGGTTGTCGAACATTTCCACCACAAAGCTGTCGTCCACATAGCAGGGCATCATGGTGTTCAAAACGCAGTTGTTGTACTGCTGGGGAATCACCGAGCCATAGCCGATGGGATAATACCCCTTCTCCAGGAATTTGGGGGCCATCTCAATCAGCTCGCTGACGGTCTTGGGCGGGGCCTCTACGCCGCACTCCTTGAAGATGCTTTTGTTCCAGTACAGGAAGGTGGAGGCCTGGCGCTGGTAGGGCACACACCAGGCGACGCCCTTGTAGGTGAAGTCGTTGTAGAGCTCCTCCGGGATCATAGCCTGCCATTCAGGCCGGTTTTTGTAGTATTCGCTTACCGGCACGATCTGCTCGGCGTCCACAAGCATGCTCAACAGAGCGCCGTTCACCATGAACAGATCCGGCAGGTCGTCGGAGATGCTCAGCTGGGTGATCTTCTGAATGTAGTCCTCGTTGTTCACCGAGTTGTCGATGTAGTTCACATTGGGCCAAGCCTTTTTGTACTCCTCCAGCAGGACCTTGCGGGCCGTTTGGGGCGGGCTCACAAAATCAGGCGCCCAAATACACATGTAATTGATGTCGATGCTCTCGGCCGCGATGGCCTGAACGCCCAAGGTGGTGACCATCATCAACAGCCCCAGCAACAGCGCGCTAATTCTTTTCATAGAAACCTTCCTTTCTTGGTGTCTCATGGTGTCTTTTGCCGCCTCTTGGTGCTTCTTGGTGTATTGCCGTTTTGGTTGTACTATTCGCCCGGTTCCCCACACCTCCTTCTTTTGCGGAATGCTTGATTGTCTGGCCAACAACCTTCCGCTTTGAAGCAGACTGTTCCCTTGGCTCAACATACCTCCTTTTTTGAAGAATGCCCCTTTGCTTATGCCGTGCCCATCCCTTCCAAGCACGGCGCAGGTCGTCCCGGTGTGTAAGGGCCCGGCTTGCCCCCGGGGGCCGTCCCTCCCAAGGGACGGCTTAATCGGTGAAAAAGAACCGCTGGGCCCTTTTGCGCTCCTCCTCAAAGACAAAGTCCGGCTTTATGCCCGCCATGTAGCGCAGGGCCTCGCTCATCACCGGCAGAATGTCCTCGTGCACAAACACGCAGTGGTGGATATAGGGGCCCACCGTCAGCTTATAGTCCAGCTCCAGCAGATTGGGCACCTCAATCCATAAATAAGACGCGGGGGATATCACCGGGCCGTCCACAGACTTGGCCCCCCCAAGCAGCACGCTGTACTCCCCGTTCAGGCTGTCCATGCGCAGATAGCTCATGTTGTCGCCCGGCTTTACCAGCCCGGAGACCCCGCCGCCCCACGCCTGGTTCCAGGGGGGCCTGCGCTTGGCGATGCAGGGCATTTCGGCAAAGTTGGCGATGGGGGTGATGCCGCAGTGCACCAGGCTCAGGGCCTTTGGGTTGTCCGGGTGGCGCCATCCCCAGTCCACAAAGAAGGGGTGGCACCGGCCCATGGTGGCGGCCTGGGCCATGACGCAGGACAGCGCGCCCAGCACGTCCGTCTCGCAGGCCACCGGGATTCCCATTTCCGTCAGCAAGGAGCCCGCCGTACAGGGCCATATGCCCACGGCCTTTTGCATGGCATACCAGCACTGGATCGCGATGCCGGTGGACTGGGTTTGCCGGGCGAACCCCTCCAGCGCGATCTTCATGGCCGCCGACTTCACCACCACCTCCTCGTCCGCCACAAAGCAGCTTGTGCGTTGGCGAAGGCTCTCCACGATGGCGTCCACGTCGCCCCGGTGGTTTTCCAAAACCCTCTGCATCTCGTCGAACAGCTCCTGCAAGGACAGGGGGTACACCGGTATTTTGAAGCGCTCCAAAAGCTCTCCCTCGTTGAAGATCACCGACCAGAAGGATTCCGGCCTGGGCCCCACCTGCAAAATCCGGGCGCGGCGGAATTCCTTCAGCACATTGGCGGCCGCGAGGAAGGTGCGCAGGCCCCGCTCAAATAACTCGTCCTCCAGGTAGCAGTTTGGGATGTAGGAGAACACGCACCCCATCCTCAGCAGGTCCTTGCCCGCCGCGTACAAGCCGATGGTGCATTTCCCCTCATACCCGAAGCCCTCATACTCCCGGGGCCCCCACAGCAGCAGCGGCAGGTTCATGGCCCTGGCCAGCATGGAAACGGCTCCCTCGCAGCCAAAGTTCGTAAAGGCTGTGAAGACGGCGTGGACCCCTTCCTGGCGGAACTTTTTTTCCGCCGCCGCCACGTCCTCCAAGGTCACCAGCATTCCGTCCGGGCACACGTCGTCCAGGTGTACGTATTCGATGCCCAGTTTGTCCAGGTGGGCAAACAGCATTTTCTTGTTTTCCAACGCCGTTTCCACAGGGAAGGTCAGATCGTCGCGCCTGGTGGGGGCAAGGCCCAGCAAGATACGGTTGTCAGGATATATCACGGTTTTCCTCCTGCGCTATACTCGATATAGAAAGGATTCCGCCCATTGCTTCTCCGAATCGAAAGCAAAATCCGCATGAATGTCCAGGTATTTGCAGGCCTCGTATACCGGAACCAAAATGTCGTCATAGATGATGACCCCATGGTGGATATAGGGGCCGGTGGCCAGCAGGTACTCCAGCCGCTGCCAGTCCTGGACCTCATACCAGCCGTAGGAGTTGCCGCTGGCGGCGGCAGGCCCGCTGACGGCCTTTCCCTTGCCCAGCAGAACGGAATATTGGCTTCTGTCCCCGTCAAACCGCAGGAAGGACACATCCCCGGAGGTCTTTAGCTCCCCGGCTATGCAGCCGCCCCAATCCTCCTCCGGCGGGTTTACCCGGCGGAAAAGCGCCGGCATGTGCTGGTAGGAATTGATGGGGGAGATGGCGCAATGGTGCACGTTAAAGGCGTTTGGGTTCTCCGGGTGCACCCCGTCAAAGTCCATGAAGATGGGCCAGGCGTGGTTGCGGGACGCGGCCTGGGCCATCACGCAGGACACCGCGCCGTATACGTCCCCCTCACAGGCCACCGGGATCCCCTTTTCGGTCAGCAGGGCGCCGGCGGCGCAGGGCCAGATGCCCAAAGCTTTGGGCAAGGCGTGCCAGCACTGGATGGCCACGGCGTTGGAGTGGGTTTCCTTTACCAGGCTTTCCAAGGTGATGGCCATGGCCGCCGACTTGGCGATGATTTGCTCGTTGGTTTTGATGATGGTGCGCCTTTTCAGCTCGGCCACAATTTCCTGGATATGGGAAACCTCGGTCTTGGAGACCTCCGTGAACCGGTCAAACAGCTCCGGCAGGGCAATGGGGTACACCGGGATGCCCAGCTTTTCCATCAGCATCCCCTCGTCCACGATCACGGACCAAAAGGATTCGGGCCTGGGCCCCACCTGAAGGATGCGGGTTTGCCGGATGGTTTTGACCAGGTTTGCCGCCGCCAAAAACGCGGCGATCCCTTCGGAAAAGAGCCGGTCCTCCACCGAGCAGGTGCCCATGAAGGTAAAGGGGACCCCCAGCCGGCGGAGGCTTTTTCCGATGGTATAGATGCCAAGGCCGGCCTTTCCGGTGGCGCCCCTGCCCTCCGGGTCCCGGGGGCCCCACAGCAGGGTGGGCAGCATCAGCGCCTTTGCCAGCAGCGATACCGGCCCCTCGGCCCCAAACACAACCGTGGGGATAAACAGCGCGTCGATCCCCTCGGCCTGGAATTTCCGTTTCGCCGCCTCCAGGTCCTCCAGGGAAACCAGCAAGCCATCCTTGCACACGTCGTCCAGCCCTACAAAGTCAACGCCAAGCTCCCTCAGCTTTTGGATCACCGGGTCCTTTTGGGCCAACGCCATGGCTACCGGGAAATTCAAATCCTCCCGCCGGGTTGGCGCCACCCCCAGCTTGATTTTCCTATCAGCGAGCATATGGAACTCTTCCTCCAGTATTTCAGCATTCCGCATTCCCGGGCGGAGCCGGCCGCCGCTTAGCCGCTGTCAAAGGCTGTCGTATCGCTGCTGCAGCTCGGCCATGGCCCTGTGGTAGTCCTCTGTTTCCACCAGGCACGCGTGCCACTCCATGACGTTTTCCATAAAGGAAACGCCCTTGCCCTTGACGGTGTCGCACACGATGGCCATGGGCTTTGGGGAATGGCGGGCCATCTGGACGCCGGCGCGAAGCTGCTCCAGGTTATGGCCGTCCACCCGGACCGCCTCCCAGCCAAAGGCCCGAAAGCGGTCCTGGATGGGCTCCACGCTCATCACCTGGTCACACTTGCCGCATACCTGCAAATTGTTGCGGTCGATGAAGCATATGAGATTCCCGGGGTTGTAGTGGCCCACCGCCATGGCCGCCTCCCAGGTCATCCCCGATTGCAGCTCGCTTTCCCCCAGCAGCACGTACACCCTGTGGGTTTTCCGGTCCTTGCGCGCCGCCAGGGCCATGCCCAGGGCGATGGACAGGCCCTGCCCCAGGGAGCCGGTGGTGGCCTCGATGCCGGGGCACTTCCTGCAGTCCGGGTGGCCCTGGAGGATGCTGTGGGGTGTTTTGTAGGTTTTCAGATGGCCGGGATCGAAATACCCAAGGTCCGCCAGGGCGGCGTATTGGATGCCGCAGCTGTGCCCCTTGGACATGATAAACCGGTCCCGGCCATCCCAACTTGGATTTTTGGGGTCAAGCCTCATCACGTCGTAGTACAGCAACGCGATGATCTCGGCGCAGGACAGGGCTCCCCCCAGATGGCCAAACCGGCTGGGGGACTCATAGGCGCTGCGGATGGCGTCCATGCGCAGCTGGTGGGCCTTTTTTTGGATTTCCTGAAGCTGTTTCATGCAGATTTCCTCTTGGCGGCCCGCTACAGCAATGCCTTGGCAGCGGCCGCCACATCGTCGGCGGTAAGGTACAGCGCTTGTTGCAGTTCCTCGATGGTGCCCGATAGGCCAAACACATCCCGGATCGCCAGGGGCCGGTAAGCCGCGCGGATGCCGCTTTGGGCGATCACTTCGCTTGCCGCCGAGGCCAGGCCCCCGTAGATGTTGTGGTCCTCCAGCGTCACCAGCCGGCCCGTTTTGCGCAGGGAAGCGCACAGCAGCTCCTGGTCCAGGGGTTTCAGGCTCGCCATGTCCAATACTTCTGCCATCACCCCCTCCTTGGCCAGGGCGTCGGCGGCGCTCATCAGCCGGTGGACGGCGCTGCCGTAGCCGGCCAGGGTGATGTGGCCGCCTTCCCGCAGCCGGTACCCCTTGCCTATTTCAAAGGCGACGCCGTCGGGGTATAAGGGAGTCAGGTCCTCCGAGTCTATGCGCAGAAACAGCGGGCCCTTGTAGGCGGCGGCGGCCCTGGTCATGGCCCTGGTCATGGCCGGGTCGCTGGGGGAGATCACCTTCATCCCGGGAATGGCGCGCATGGCGGCCACATCCTCAAAGGTTTGGTGGGTGGCCCCGTCCTTGCTGCAGCTGACCCCGGCATATAAGCCGACGATCTTCACGTTCAAGCGGGGATAGGCGATGGAGGTGCGGATCATCTCAAGGGGCCGCAGCACCATGAAGGGGGAGAACGCCACACAGAAAACCGTGTTCCCCTCCAGCGCCAGCCCGGCGGCTGTTCCCACCACGTTTTGCTCTGCAACGCCCATTTCAAAAAAGCGCTCCGGATAAAGGGAAGCAAAGGGAAGCACACGGGTGGACCGGGCCACGTCCGGGTCCAACACCACAATATCCCCGTTGTCCTTTGCCAGTGCAATCAGCTCTTCAGCGAACGCGTCCCGCAAATTTGCCTTCATGAGTCCCTCTGTGCCTCCTTATGTTTTTCAGGTAAATTTCAATTTTCAAAATCTGATTTCATTATACAAAATAACTTCCAAAACACAAGGGCATTTTGATGAATTTTTTTACGAAATTATTAAGAATATGTTAATTTTATGCATTAAGCTTGCACAGGGGGCCCCAATGTCCAAGGCCTTGGGTGAAAACCCCTTTGTCCCACAAGAAAGCCTCCCGCCGTGGTTCCCATCCCACGGCAGGAGGCTCTTTCTTTTCTGTTGAGGGCGCTTTGGGGTCAGCGGTGGTGAAGCTCGTTGATGCCCCGCTCATTTTTTTGCCGCTGAAACGCCATGCCGGCGAACTGGGCAATCACGATCTCCGCCAGGTACAGCACGCGGCAGCCCGGCTCCAAATGCCCGGAGTACGCCCTCTCGTGGTCGGACACCACGGTATGCAGGTGGGGGACCCCATTGGCGATGATCCCCGATAGGGAAGCCAGCTCCAGGGGCTTGTCCTCCCAGGTCACGAATTTTTCCACAGCCGGATACCCGGTGGTCATCACCATGTGCAGCGTGCACATGTCCAGGGTGCCGATGGCGGAGATAACCGCTCCGTCCTTGATGTTTTCCCGCTGGCAGGCGGCGGTGACGCTCTCCAGCACCATATCCCCCTGATCCAACCGCAGCACGATCACTTTCCCGATTTGGCCGCCCGTAAAGATTTCCACCTGACCGTCCCCCCTCCCGATGATTCCGCGCCCCGCGGCGTGCCGGCAGGTTCCCGCATACGCCAAAGCGTGGCCGTCCCGCCTGTCGCACGCTTTCCAGGTAGTTTCCAAGCATTTCGTGAAGTATAGCAAAAAGTGGCCCGCAAAGCAAGCCACAGTTGTACAGCGTTTTTTCCATAGCGCTTTTGGCACTGGAGGGGCGTCAGGCACAGGGAGAGCCCCCGCCCCTCTCCACCAACCGCCCATGGACTGCCAGCAGGTTCTCCCTGGGCGTGCCCGGGGGAATCTCGCATCCGGCGCTGACCATGGAGCGCTCGTTCCCCTCCTCCAGGGACGCGTCCACCGCCCGGGCCACATCCTCCGGCGTGCCCTGGAGCATCACCGCCACCGGGTCGAAGTTCCCGTTGGGGCTGCAATGGGAAAGCCTGCGGCAGGCGTCGCCCCAGTTTACCATCCAGTCCACGTCCACAATGTGGGGGCGGATTTCGTTGATGTCGTCCAAGAGGGAGGAGATATCCCCGCAGATGTGCAGCTTAGCCAGGGCCCCCTCCTGCCGGATGGCGTCGACGAGGCGTTTTTCATAGGGCTTGCCGTATTGCCGGTACAGCCCGGGCCCCAGCAAAGAGCACACCGCGTCCCCAATGCCGATGACATCGGCCCCGGCCCGCACCTGGGCCCGCAGAAAGCATATGGCCTGGTCGCACAGCCTGTCCAGCACCGGGGGCAAAAAGTCCGCCCCCTCGGCAAAATCGTACATGGCGGCTTGGGTGCCCCGCAGATCGCAGTATTCCGCCGCCGGGCCCTCCACCCAGCCGATGATGGGGCATTTACCCTTCAGCTTGTCGGCGTAGGCCCTAATGGCGGCCACCCGGTTTCGCATCCGCAGGGTGTCCTGTACCTCCAGCGCCGGGATGTTCGCAGCCGAGGGGTCCGGCCCATCCTCCGGCCAGAAGGGCCGGGGGGCGTAGGGCGTGTCGTTTTCGGGGTACACCACCTGGGCGCCGTAGTCGTGGGCCTCTCCCATGGGGTCGGACATCACCGTAACCGCGTCAATGCCAAAGGCCTCGTGACACAGGATGTTGGCCCTCACCATGGCGTCGCTGTCCAGGCAGAAGGCCCGGTAGGGCACCCCCGCGTAGCGGGCGGCAAAGTGCATCAAAATGCTCAGGTTGGGGGCCCTGTCCACCGCTTCTCCCCGGATTCTGGCGTGCAGCCGTTCCCATGCGTTCATATGCGTTCCTTTCTGTGCGTGAGCGAATCACCGCCCTGCCAATGCCCGGGTTTTCAGTATTGCCCGTATTCGTGCGCCGTGTCGATCATGATGCGGAAGTTCTCCTCTGTGCGGGGCGAAAGGGGCACGTTCAGGGGCGTCGCCGTGGGCAGCACCACAAAGTTGCCGCCGGGCTTGCCCTGCTCCACGCACCGCTTCACCTTTTCCCGCATGGCCTGGGCGGACAGCTGCTCCAAATCCTTCAGCTGGATGTTGCCAAAGAGGCATATTTTTCCGCCGGTAAGCTCCTTTGCCTCCCGCAGGGAAAGATCGCCGGACAAATCCGCCGAGGACTCCACCGGGTCGATGGCGTCCACCTCCATCTCCAGGAACTGGTCCATAACGGTGCGGATCTTCCCGTGGGAATGGACCCTGGCGTATTGCCCATGGTCGTGGATCATGCGGATCAGCCGCTTGTCGTACTGGGTCACAAACTTCAAAAAGCACTCTTTGGGGAGATAGGGGGGCGTGCAATACTCGGGCCCGGCAAAGCGGAACAGCGGCCCGGCCCCTTTGCGCAGCATGTCCCCCAAAAAGTGGCGCTGCCGCTCAAAGGCGAAATCCAGCAGGCGGGTGATGGTATCCGGCTCGGTGAAGGCGGTCACCGTGAAGTCGGAAAAGTCAAACAGCCCCGCCACCTCGCAGATGGGGTCCAGCACGTCCACCATCAAAATGCCCCGGTCCCCCACAAAGGCGTCCTGGGCCGCCAGGTGGGATACGTCCACCGGCTCCGGGTCAAAGGGGATGGAAAGGTACCGCCGCACATCCTCCTCATCCTTTACCAGGTGCTCCGTCTCCCAGGCGGTGTACAGGCCGTCGTCCACGCGAAAGGTCTGGGACAGGGGGCCCTTGGGGGTGCGCAGAACCGTGCGGGTGTATTGGTGGGGGCCCTCCCGCCAGGTTTCGGTATGGGTGTGCTCCTTCAGGTACCGGTCCCCGGTCCGGATGTCCGTCATGTAGACGCAATCGGCCTGTTCCCGGATGTATGCCATCAGGGGCTGGTAGGAGGGCTCGTGGTTCCACCAGCCGGACAGGTACATCCGGGCCGGGGACCGGTCCGGCCCCTGCCCCTCCCGCTCCCGGGGATCGTAATGCAGCCCGGTCATCTCATAGGTGGATACGGGCACCCGGTCGGGCGCCTCATGCCGTATAGCCGCCATCAGGCGCTCCCGGGAGGTCATAGGCCGCCTCCCTGGGGAGGCATCAGGCCCCGCAAAATCTCCAGGGCCCGCAGGATATCCCGGCGCTGCTGTTCCCCCTCAATTTCCCGCTCAATGGTCACGCAGCCATCATAGCCTATTTCCCGCAGCTTTTCCATGAATTTGGGGAAATTCACCCTTCCCTCCCCCAGGGGTTTTTCCGGGCCCAGCTCCCGGCCATTGGCGGGGTACTCCCCATCCTTGGCGTGCACGCCGCGCACGTAAGGCCCCAGGATGTCCAGGGCGTCCACCGGGTTGGCCTTGCCATACATCAGCAAATTGGCGGGGTCCAGGTTCACCCCCAAGTTGCCTGTGCCCACGTCCTCTATGGCGCGGCGCAACGTACAGGGGGTTTCCTGCCCGGTTTCAAACAGAAGCCATTGGCCGTGGGCGGCCAGCTCCTTAGCCAAATGCCGCAGGTTGGCGATCAGCGCGGGGTATTTTTCATCATAGGGGTTTTCCGGGATGTAACCCGCGTGGGTCACCAGGTCCTCCACCCCCAGCCACCTGGCGAACCGCCCCCCGTGCAGCAGCTCTTGCAAACGGATGTGGCTGTAGGCCGGGGGCACCAGCCCCAAGGTCAGCTGGCCCTCATAAAAATCCCACACCACGGGGCCGCTCCAGCCGCACCAGAAGGCGGAAATGCGGATGCCCTGGCGCTGGGCTGCCAGCCTCGCCTCCTCCGCCCGCTCCTGGGTCAGCAGCTCCCGCTGCCAGCAGGCCAGCTGGCAGGTGGGAACCCCCAGCTCTGCCAGGGCCCGGAACCGGTCCTCCATATGGTCCCCCAAAAATACCATGAGGCCTAGTTGCATATCGATCCCTCGTTCCTTGAAAATCGGCGGCCCTTATCCCTTCACCGCCCCGGCGGTGATACCCTCTACGATGTAGCGCTGCATAAAGGCAAAGAAGAGGATGTTGGGAAGGGTGGCCATGAGGATGCCGGGCAGCGCCCGCTCCCAATCGGAGGCCTGGGAGGCGAAGCGCGAAAACAGCGCGTTGGAGAGGTTCATGGTGGCTTCCTTGCCCCCCATGATCAGCAGGTTCACGGTGATGTCGTTCCAGGTGCCCAGCACGTTGATGATCAGCACCGTGGTGACGATGGGCACCAGCAGCGGGAATACGATGCTGAAATAGGTCCGCAGGCTGGAAGCCCCGTCCAAAAAGGCGCACTCCTCCAGCTCCCTGGGGATGGACTTCACAAAGCCGTGCACCATAAAGGCCGCGAAGGTGGTGCCCATGCCGGTCATGACGATGATATAGCCGATCCGGGTGCCGCTGAGGCCTGTGCCAGCCACCAGCCGCGTCAGGGTGATCATGTAGGATTGGAAGGGCACCATCACCGGCAGAATCAGCACCAAAAAGAGGACATTGCTGAGCCTGCCGGGGGTTCTGGCCAGCTTGTAGGCGGCCATGGGGGCGAACAGGCTGATGGCCAGCACGGACACCCCGGTATAGAGCAAGGTGTTGCCCAGGAGCCTGGGGAACCGGAAGGACTCCCAGGCCACCCGGTAATTCTCCAGGGAAAAGCGCTCCGGCAGCTGAAGAAACCGGGACATGATCTCGTTGGAGCCCTTGAAGGAGTTCAGGAAGATCAGCACGATGGGGTACAGCCATACCAAGGAAAGCGCCAGCGTCCCCAGCAGCGCCGCGACCCGCCCCCACTTTACACGCCGTTTCACAGCTCCACCTCCCGCCGCTTGGTCAGGCCCGTTTGCAGCACCGTAATGAAGGTGCAAAACAGGAAGAAAACCAGGGATTTCGCCGTGGCCAGGCCGTAATGATAGTTGCCGAAGGCCTCCTTGTAGATGTTGAAGGTGACGGACATGGTGGCGTTGGCGGGGCCGCCCTTGGTCAGCACCAGAATGATATCAAAAAGCTTCAGGGCAAACAAGGTGGAGGTAAACAGGCACACCGTCACGGAGGGCATGATCAGCGGCAGCTTGATGGTCAAAAAGGCCCGCAAGGAGGACGCGCCGTCAATATCCGCGGCCTCCATCACATCGGCGGGCACCCCCATCAGCCCCGCGATGTAGATCATCATGTAAAAGCCCACGTTTTGCCACACCGAAAGGAATACCAGCGTGTAGAACGCCAGGCCGGGACTTCCCAGCCAGCTTTGGTTGAAGAACAGCCAGCCCGTGCTCTGGTACAGGGTGGCGAACCCGGAGGTCAGGATGAACCTCCAGGTGAGGCTGATGGCCACGATGCTGATGACGTAGGGCACAAAAAACAGCGAGCGGGCCAAGGTGGAAACCCTGCCCCGGCGGTACAGGGCGGTGGCCAGCAGCAGCGCCAGCACATTCACCGCCACCACGTAAAACAGCGCGAACCGCAGGTTAAACCCCACGCTGCCCCAGAATTTGGCGTCCCGGGTGAAGATGCGCGCAAAGTGCTCCCACCCCACAAAGGAAACCCGGCTTTTGATGCCGTCCCAGTCGGTGAAGGAATAGACCACGTTCATCAAAAAGGGCAGCAAGGTGGTGTAGATTACCAGCAGCAAGGCGGGAACGGTGAAAACGGCATAGTCCAGCCCCCAGGCCAGCTTCTTTTTCCATTTTGG
>JARKQO010000484.1 GCA_029974855.1 Eubacteriales bacterium | reverse complement strand
GTTCAGGTGGAGCTCCGCGCAGTTGAGAAAGTCCAGGCCGGTATCCAGAATGGCCTGCTTCTTCTGCTGGAAAGCGTTGTAGAAGGCGGGGGTCATGGGGGTTTCCACCCCCACCCGGGGGATGTGGTCCTTGGCGGCGCGGATGGCCCGGATCACGGAATCGGCGCAGTTTGTGGCCCCCAGGTTGAAGCGGAGCTCGTCCAGGCCCGCGTCCCCCAGAGCCTTGAGGTTTTCCGGGGTAGCCAAGGTGCCGTTGGTGTAGAGGTGCTGGTGCACCCCGTGGCGGCGGAAGGCGGCGATCACGGGGTAGTAGAGGTCAATCTCCAAAAAGGGCTCCAGGTACACGTAGGAAACCCCGGTGGGCTTGGGCTGGATGGAAAGCAGCAGCTCCAAATCCTCCTGGTAGAACCGGGTGCCGCCGATCTCCCACATGCCGGCCCCGATGGGGGGAATCCGCTCCAGCTCGCCGTAGTCGTAGCAGAAGGGGCACTGGAGGTTGCACTTGTTGGTTTTGCGGATGGCGCTGAGCCCCGTGCCCAGCAGGCAGGAGCGGCAGCCCTGGGGGAAGCGGCTTTCGTCCCCCACGAACCAGGTGCGGTGGTCCAGGGTTTTCAGGCCGGGGATCGACCCCCGGAGCTCCGCCCGGCGCTGCCGCACAGCTGCCTCGATCTGGGCGAACACGGCGTAGGCGATCTCCTGCTGGAAGGTCATCAGCTCCTGGCCCGGGGGCAGAGCGGCGAAGAATTCAAACCAGGTAAGGGCGTCCTTTTTGGCAATGTACATAGGGATTCCTTTCGGAATGTACTTTTGGGGGCTGGGGGCTCACCCCATCTTCCGGTACCCCAGCTTGGCCCCGCAGCTCTCCCGCACCACCAGCGTGGCGTCCCGGACGATGTTAAAGGGCTGGGGGTCCGTCTCCTTGGCCACCAGCAGCTCCCGGATGGCGCTGCGGGCGTGGTCCTCGGCGTGAAGGTCCATGGAGGTGAGGGGGGGATCGGTGTAGGGGCAGAAGAAGGAGTTGTCGCAGCCGATGACGGCCATGTCCTCGGGCAGGCGCAGCCCCATCTGCTTCAGCTGGCGCATGGAGCCCAAGGCCACCAGGTCGTTGAAGGCCACCAAAGCCGTGGGCCACTTGGACCTGGGCAGCCCGGACAGCAGCCTGGACACGGCCCGCTCGCCGCTTTCGGCGTCAAAGCCGCCCTCGTGGTGGTAGGCGGGGTCGTCGGGCAGGCCCAAGTCCCGCAGCTCCGCCAGAAAGCCCTGGCCCCTGGCCCCGGAGCCCCCCACCTGGAGGGACCCGCCGATGAAGGCGATGCGCCGGTGGCCCAGCACGTGCAAATGGCGCACCGCGTGGCGGGTGCAGCTGGCCAAATCGTTGTACAGGCAGATGCAGTCCAAATTGGTTTGGGGCGGGCACAGGGCCACGATGGGCATGTACTGCCGCAGCCTGCGCAGGGCCTCGGTGAGGCCCTTGCGGCCCGCCTCCCAGATGCCCCCCACGAAGAAGGCCCCCTCCAGCCGCTTTTGGATCAGCTCGTTCACCACTTCGCTTTCAATGGCCTCGTTGCTGGGCAGCTGGTGGAGCCAGAGGGCGTAGCCGTTTCTGTGGGCCTCGTCGTCGGCTCCGGCGAAGATTTGGGCGAAGTAGGGGTTGGTGATCTCCGGCAGAATGATGCCAAAGGTCTTGTTGCGGCCGTTTTCCAGGTCCCGGGCCACGGTGCTGGGGGCATAGCCGTGCAGGTCGATCACCTGCTGCACCCGCTGGCGGGTGGAGGCCCGCACGCTGGGGTGGCCCGCCATCACCCGGGTCACGGTGGCTGTGGAAACCCCCGCTTCCTTGGCGATATCGTAGATGGTGGCTTTTTTCTCCACGGGGGCACCTCCTGCCGGGAAAAATGGGGAAAAAGGGTACTCCTGATTATAAGGCAAAGGACCCGAAACCGCAAGAGAAATGTTATCGGTTACATTCATGCGACCTCCGTTTGCATTTTTCGGCAGGGAATCATCCCCTGCCAGCAAAAAAGAAAAAAATTTGGAAAAGATATTGACATTTGTTTTGGGTAAAGCGTATAATCCAGGCATAAGACAAGGCCGGTGTAACAGAAATTTCCCCCGGGAGACTTCTGTCCAGAAATGTTATCGATAACATTTCCAGGCCTTGGCAAGAGAATCAAGGAGGATGTTATCATGAAGAAATGGATCTCCCTGCTGCTGGCGGCGATGATGCTGCTGGGCCTCTTCTCCTTCGCGGTAGCCGAAGAAAAAACCGTGCTGAAGGTAGCCTGCTGGGACCTGGAAAAGACCCCCTACTACGCCGCCATGAAGAACGGCTACGAAGCCGCCAACCCGGGCGTCACCATCGAATGGGTGGACCTGGCCTCCCAGGACTACAACATCAAGGCCTCCACCATGCTCTCCGGGGGCGACACCACGGATTTGTTCTGCGTCAAGGAGCTCAGCGACATGCAGAACTGGGCCCGGGAAGGCTTCATCCTGGATTTGAACGAGAAGATCGCCGGCGCGGGCTACGACATGAGCAAGTACGCCGGCATGGACGCCTGCTACACCTTCCTGGGGGACGGCCACTACTACGCGCTGCCCTTCCGGGCGGACTTCTGGGTGCTGTTCTACAACAAGACCCTGTTTGACAAGGCCGGCAAGGACTATCCCACCAACGACATGACCTGGGACCAGTACGCCGAGCTTGCCAAGAGCCTCACCGGCGACGGCGTGTACGGCACCCACTACCACACCTGGCTGTCCGCCGTGGCCAACTGGGCCGTGTGCGACGGGGTCAACACCTTGGCCGACGGCGAATACAGCGATCTCAAGTACTTCTACCAGCTGTACCAGGATTTGGAGGACGCGGGCGCCTGCATGACCTATGACGAGCTGAAGGCCGCCAGCCTCCACTACTCCGGGGCCTTTGCCCAGGGCAATATCGCCATGCTGCCCATGGGCTACTGGTTCGCCTCCACCTTGATCGGCTACATGAAGGACGGCACCGCCGATTTCGACTGGGGCTTCACCGCGGTTCCCCACCTGGAGGGCGTGGCCGCCGGTTCCTCCTTCGGCTCTCCCACCGGCATGGCTGTGAACGCCAAGAGCGCCAACCCCGAGGCCGCTTGGGAATTTGCCGCCTGGCTGTGCTCTGAGGAAGGGGCCAAGGCCATCGCCGCCACCGGCACCCGTCCCGCCTACGTCAGCGCGGACGTGGCCGCCGTGATGGCCTCCGCCGAGGGCTTCCCCCAGGATGCCACCAGCCTGGCCGCGCTTCTCCCCACCGCCATCTCTCTGGAGTGGCCCATTGGGGAAGGCGTCAACGAGATCAAGACCATCGTCAACGAGGAGCATACCCTCATCATGACCCGTGAGGTCACCATCGACGAGGGCATCGCCTCCATGGAAGAGCGGGCCGCGGAGTTCATCAAGAAGTAAGCGCCACCGCATGGGGCACAGGAGGAGGGGCGGGCATGCTGCTCCCCCTCCTTTGTTCAACCAAGGCAGAAAGGGGAGGGCCGCCCAATGGCACAAAGCGCCGCCACGCATCCCAAAAGGAAAATGAGCCGGCTGGAAACCCGCAACACCCTGATTGCGTTTTCCTTCCTGGCCCCCAACTTTTTAGGATTTATCTTCTTCACCATGATCCCGGTGGTTTTTTCCATTGGGCTGTCTTTTCTGAACTGGAGCGGCGGTTCCTCCATCACCTGGGCCGGGCTGGACAACTTCCGCTTCATCTTCAAGGATTTCAGCTTCACCAAGAGCAACCTGGGCATCGCGCTTCACAACACCGTCTATTACACCTTGGCCACCGTGCCGCTGACCATCGCCTGCGCTTTGGGGCTGGCCCTGGTGCTGAACAAGGCTGTCAGGGGGGCCAAGTTCTTCCGGTCCGTGTTCTTCTTCCCCTACGTGGCCTCGCTGGTGGCCATCTGCGTGTGCTGGAACTTTCTGCTGATGAAAACCGGTCCCGTGAACCAGATTCTGGGGGCCTTGGGCCTGGGGCTCACCAAAAGCTGGACCTCCAGCCGGGAGCTGGCCATCTGGGCCATCATCATCGTCAGCGTATGGCGCAACGCGGGCTATTACATGGTGATGTACCTGGCGGGCCTCCAGGGGGTGCCGGCGGAGCTGTACGAGGCCGCCACCGTGGACGGGGCCAACCCTTGGCAGAAGTTCTGGAAGGTCACCATGCCCATGCTGACCCCCACCACCTTCGTCGTATCCATCATGATGGTGATCAGCTGCTTCAAAATCTACGACGTGGTAGCCATCATGACCCAGGGGGGCCCGGGCCGCTCCACCAAGATGCTGGTAACCTACATCTTCGAGCTGGCCTTCGGGGCGGAGGGGGTTGCCACCTCGGCCCAGTACGGGGTCGCCAGCGCGGTGTCCATGGTGCTGCTGGTGATCGTGCTGCTGGTGACCTTCATCCAGTTCCGGGCGGAGAAAAAATGGGTCAATTACATGTAAGAAAGGCGTTGTGGATATGACGGCCATCCCTGTGAAAACCACGCGGGCCCCCCGGGGCCCCGGGCGCGCGCTCCTCAGCGCCCTCAAATACGCGCTGCTGCTGTTCTTTGCGGCCATCGCGCTGATTCCCTTTATCTGGATGATCTCCGCCTCCCTGAAAACCAGCGCGGGGGTGTTTTCCATTCCCATGCGCTGGATTCCCGAAAGCTTCCGCTGGGTCAACTACAGCGAGATTTGGGACAAGGTGCCCTTGCTGACCTACTTCAAAAATACCGCCGTGGTGGCGGTGGTGGTGACCTTCATGCAGATACTCACCTCCTCCTTCGCGGCCTATGCCTTTGCCAAGATCCGCTTCAAGGGCCGGGACGCGCTGTTCATGTGCTACATCGGCACCATCGCGGTGCCGTGGCAGGTGTACATGGTGCCCCAGTTCATCATGATGCGGTCCTTGGGCCTGTACGATACCGTCTGGGCCTTGGTGGCGCTCCAGTCCTTCTCGGCATTCGGCGTGTTTTTGATGCGCCAGTTCTACCTGGGCATCCCCGGGGATTTGAACGAGGCCGCCCGCATCGACGGCCTCAGCGAGTACGGCATCTGGGCCCGGATCATTCTGCCCCTCAGCAAGCCCGCCATCGCCACCTTGGCGATCTTCACCTTCGTGAATACCTGGAACGACTACATGGGCCCCATGATCTATTTGACCACGGATACCAACAAAACCGTCCAGGTGGGCCTGCGCCGCTTTATCCAGGCCTATTCCGCGGATTACCACCTGATCATGGCGGCGTCCCTGTGCTCCTTGATTCCCGTGTCGATCGTGTTTTTGGCCTTGCAGAAGTATTTTATCGAAGGGATCGCCACCACGGGGCTCAAGGGTTGAGGGCTATGTTTGAACCGTATTTGGACATTCCCGCTTTGGCCGCCTCGCTGGTTCCCAAGGCCAGGCGCTGTGTGTTCCCCCGGGCCGGGGAGCGGGAGCCCTGGGAGGCGCTGGCCCCGGAAGCCCGGAAGGAGCTGCTTTCCTGGGGGGAAGAGGCCCTGGAGGGCTACCCCATGCTCACGGCCACCCAATTTTTGGCCTTTGTGCGCACCGGGGACCGGCAAGCCTATGAACAGCCCTATTTCCAGCGCCGCCACAGGCTGATGGGGGCGGTGCTGGCGGAATGCGCCCGGCACGACGGCGCGTTTTTGGACGCGGTGGCGGACGGCCTGTGGTGCATTTGCGAGGAAAGCTCCTGGGTCATCAGCGCCCACAACGGCAGCAGCCACGAGGGCATGCGGCCCCCGGGGCAGCGCCCTTTGCCGGACGTGGAAAACCCCTATATCGACCTGTTCGCGGCCCAAACCGCCGCCACGCTGTGCTATGCCCTGTATTTGCTGGGGGATGAGCTGAACGCCCTGTCCCCCCTCATTGGCCGCCGGGTCCGGCTGGAGCTGGAGAAGCGGATTTTTCTGCCCTTCTTCACCCGGGACGACTTCTGGTGGATGGGCATGATCCGCAAGGATTTGAACAACTGGACCCCCTGGATTCTCTCCAACCTCATGGATGCCATGCTGCTGACCCTGGAGGACGATAACCGCCTGGCGGAGGGCCTCAGCCGGGCCATGGAGATGCTGGACCGCTACCTGGACACCGTCCCCCCCGACGGGGGCTGCGACGAGGGCTGCGCCTACTGGAACATGGCCGGGGCCTCGCTGCTGGACTGCCTGGAGAGCTTGCATACCGCCACAGGGGGAGCCATCGACCTGTTCGGGGAGCCGCTGGTTCAGGCCATGGGCTGCTTCCCGCTCCAGGCCCACATCGAGGGCCCCTGGTTCTGGAACTTTGCGGACTGCGACGCCAAGCCCCGCCTGGACGGGGAATCCTTGTACCGCTACGGCAGGCGCACCGGCAATAGGGCCTTGGAGGCTTTGGGGGCCCGGATCGCCGGGGAGCGGACGTCTTTGCGCTCCACGGACACCCCCCAGATGAACCGGGTGCTGTGGACCTTGGGGATTTCATCCCCTTTCTCTGGGGGGATTTCAGGGGCTTCGGGGACTTCGTCCCTTTCCTCTGGAGCTTCTTCCTCTCCCTCCTGGGTGGCCTTGCCCCACCTCCAGGTCTACGCCTGGCGCGGCAACGGCTGGTACGGGGCCCTCAAGGGCGGCCACAACGGCGAGAGCCACAACCACAACGACGTGGGGAGTTTCATCCTGTACCTGGACGGACATCCCCAAATCGTGGACGCGGGGAACTTGGTGTACACGGCCCAGACCTTTGGGCCCCGGCGCTACGAGCTGTGGAACACCCGCTCCGGGAACCACAACCTGCCCTTGATCGGCCAGGCGGAGCAGCGGGAGGGCCGCCGGTACGCAGCCCAAGTGCTGGAGGCGGACGAAGCCGGAGCCGCCCTGGAGCTGGCCGGGGCCTATCCCCCGGAGGCGGGGCTTGCCAGCTTCACCCGGCGCTTTAGCCTTACGGAAAGCGGCCCGGTGCTCACGGACCGGCTGGAGCTGGCCCAGGGCCAATCCCAGCCCGAGCCCCTTCCCGTGACCTGGATATTTTTGCTGGCAAACGAGCCCCGGTGGGACCCGGCGGCCAACCTGCTGCGGGCCGGGCCCATGGCCCTTCAGGTCCCCCCGGGGGCCCGGTACGAAGCCCTTACCATGCCCATCACCGACAGGCGCATGGCCCGCTGCTTCCAAACCCTTTGGCGCGTGGCCTTCACCTACGGCCCCCAGGCGATCTATCATATGACCTTTGCCGTCACAAGGAGCTGATTTCGTGGGAAACCCGGTACAGAACAATCCCTTGCGCACCCGGGCGGATGTGGAGCGGGCCGCCGTGCAGCTGCTGGAGCCCCTGCTGCCCTTATTAAGCCCCGGCTGCGCCCGCCTGCCCCTGGGGGACACCGGGGCCACCTACCCCGCAGCCGTGGCCCAGATGGAGGCCTATGCCCGGCCCCTGTGGGCCATCGTTCCCATGCTGGCCGGGAACTGCCAAGGCGCACTCCCCTTGTGGGAAAAATGGCGGCAGGGCCTCATCCATGGCGTGGACCCCAACCATCCGGAGTATTGGGGCCAGGTGGCGGACTATGACCAGCGCCTGGTGGAGATGGCGGTGCTGGGCACGGGCATGGCCTTGGCCCCCCGGGCCTTCTACCAAGAGCTGCCCTCCGAGGCCCAGCAAAACCTGTACCGCTGGCTGAACCAGATCAACCATCACGATATGCCCAAGAACAACTGGACCTTTTTCCGGGTGCTGGTGAACCTGGGCTTTTTGGTGAACGGCCTGCCCTATCCCCAGGACCGCATGGAAAAGGACCTGGCCATGATCGAAGAGCACTACGAGGGCGACGGCTGGTACTTTGATTATGTGAACCAGCGGGAATACTACACCATGTGGGCCTTCCACTATTACGGCCTGATCTACGCCAAGGTGATGAAGGACCGGGACCCCCTGCGCAGCCGGGAATACCTGGAGCGGGGGAAGCAAATGGCCCGGGACTTCGCCGCCTGGTTCGACGCGTCCGGGGAGGCCCTGCCCTATGGCCGCAGCCTCACCTACCGCTTTGCCCAGGGGTCCTTTTACGCGGCCTTGGCCTTGGCGGAGGCCCCCGGTGAGGACGTGGACTACGGTGCCATGAAGCATCTGCTGCTGGGCAACATGCGCCGCTGGTTCCAAAAGCCCATCTTCACCCGGGACGGGGTGCTCACCATCGGCTACCACTACCCCAACTTGCACATGGCCGAGGGCTATAACGCCCCGGGCTCCCCCTACTGGGCCATGAAGGCCTTTGCCTGTTTGGCTTTGCCGGAGGACCACCCCTTCTGGCAGGCGGAGGAAAGACCCTATGCAACCCCGCTTACCAGCCTCCAGCCCCATGGCCGGATGCTGCTGGCGCGAAGCGGGGATGGCAGCCACGTGATGGGCTTTACCGCCGGGAACCACGCCCACGAGCACTCCCACGACGAGGCCAAGTACGAAAAGTTCGTGTATTCCACGGTATTTGGCTTCAGCGTGCCCAAGGCCCAAAAGCTGCTGCGGGACGGAGCCTTTGACAACATGCTGGCCCTCAGCGAGGACGGGGATACCTTTCACCCCCGCTACGGCTGCCAGAGCTATGAGCTGCTGGAGGACCGGGTGGTCTCTGTTTGGAAGCCCTTTGCCGGCGTCACGGTGGAAAGCACGATTATTCCCCTGGGGGAATGGCATGTGCGCATCCACCGGGTCCACTCCGACCGGGAGCTCTACGCGGCGGAGGGGGGCTATGCCATATCCCGGGACGGGGGGGCAGCGCCCCGGGCGGGAACATCCCCGGGGGAAGCCCCCGAAACCCCCGAAGCCGTGGAAAACGCCGAAGGCCCAGACCAAGCCTGGGCCCACGCCCCCTGGGGCTTCAGCGGCATCAAGGCCCTGAAGGGCTACGGCCAGGGCCTTGTGGTGCTGCCGGAGCCCAACA
>JARKQO010000455.1 GCA_029974855.1 Eubacteriales bacterium | reverse complement strand
CGTTGGTCTGGTAGGAGCGGGAAGCGGAAATCATGTTCACCATCTCCTCGACCGCATCCACGTTGGACATGGTCACGTAACCGTTTTCGTCGGCCAGGGGGTTGTGGGGGTCGTAGTTGAGGCGGGGGGGAGCGGCGCTTTCCACCACCTGGGTCACCCGCACCCCCTGGGAAGCCTCGCCGGCATTGCCCAGGGGCGTGGCCTGAAACACCACCTGCTTGGCCCGGTAGGCTTGCCCGTTGGCCGAAACCACGCTGTCGGCGTTGGCCAGATTGGATGCCACGGCATTGAGGCGCAGGGACTGGGCCGACATGGCACTACTGGAAACCTTGAAGACATTGAACAGACTCATGAGTCTTTTCTCCTATCAACCCTGGTTGCTGCTGATGGCGGTACGCAGGCCGCTGATCTTGTCAGACAGGAACTGGGTCACGATCTGGTATTGCAGGGAGTTGTCGGCAATCTGGGCCCGCTCCACGTCCATGTCCACCGTGTTGCCATCCACCGCCGACTGGGTTTCGCTGCGGTACTGCAGATTCACATGCGCCAGGCCGGAATCCAGCCCGCCCAGGTGCCCCGGATGCGTACGGGCCACGCCGACGCTACCCTGACTCTCCCGCTTGCCCATGGCTGTCTCGAAGGCGGCAGTGAAATCGAAATCCCTGGCCTTGTAGTGGGGAGTGTCAGCGTTGGCGATATTGGAAGCCAGCACCTGTTGCCGGTAAGCCCGCAAATTGAGGGCTTCGGTATAGGTGCCCAGATGGGCCTTGATGTCACCAATCATTTTGTTCTCCCGCATGCGCACATTTGCAGCATCCACAGCAGGTTTCGTGCCACGCAGAAAACGGGGTGCCACACCATGGATGCGGCAAATCTTGCCTGCCGGGGAAGTATTTGGGATTTCCCTTCCATGGGGGACAATGGCGACATGAAATCACTGGCAACCATCCTCCTGGCCTGCCTGCTACCCCTCAGCGCCCTGGCTGCCCAGGACCCGGCCCTGGGCGCAGTGGAAAACTACGTGCGCCAGCAGCTCCAGGGCCAACCGGGCCGGATCAGCATCAGCGCCGGCCCCCTGGACCCCCGCCTGCGCCTGCCCCAGTGCAGCAGCTACCAACCCTATACCCCCAGCGGCGTGCGCCTGCTGGGTAGTGTCAGCATCGGCTTGCGCTGCGCAGGCCCGG
>JARKQO010000454.1 GCA_029974855.1 Eubacteriales bacterium | reverse complement strand
ACTGCGCCCAGACTTCCCCAAGCCCTCAGCGGCTCCTTTTCAGCCCGGGCCAGGGCTCGCCAAACAGCGGCGGCGCAAAGCAGCAGCAAAACGCCCCCTGAAAAAAGGTAGGCGCTGTGGGCGGCAAAGAAGACCCCCACCACCCCAAAGGCTGAAAGAAGCGGGGACAGCACACCGGCATCAGCCCCTTGCCCGGGGAGCCGGGCCAAGCGCTCCAGCGCTTCTGTGGTGATATTCCCGTCCATGAAATACCATTCCCGCACCAGCTCCAGCTCCGCCCTGGACCAGCCTATCTCCTGAAGCTCCTCGTCGCTCACCAGGTCAAAGGCCTCTTCGTGATAATCCATCAGCCGGGTCCGGGCGTCGTTCCAGCGCAGGTATTCCTCCAGGCCCAACAGCCGGGCTTCCGCCAACCGGGCCATGGGCAGCGACGCCATGACGCCCAGGCACACCCCAAGCCCAAGGAGCAGCGCCTTCCGGGGAAAGGCGGCCCCCCGCCTTGCCGCTTCCTTTTTGACCCCGCCATATACCAGCAGGAAGGCCAAAGCCCAGAAGGCCAAAGAGGGCAGCGCCGCTGGGCTGCGCAAACAATAGGCGCAGGCAAGCAGCGCAACGGACAGGAGAATGCCCCCAACCCTGGGGCTCTGGCGGAAATCCGCTTCACTCCCGCTCTTGCCTGCCGAAAGGAGCTGCGCCACCGAGGCGGCCCCCAGCAAAGCCGCCGTGGTGGTGTAGTTGAGGCGGCAGGAGAGGAAAAGGGAAAACACCGCCAAATACAATCCCCCCGCGCCGACTCCCCAAAGGGATGCGCAAAAGCCCCTGCTCGAGAGCTGGAGAAAGGCCTTGCACAGCACCACATTGGCCCAAAACAGCAAAAACAGCTGCAGCCAGGAAAACCAGGCCACCCCGGGAATCGCCACGCTTATCCATTGCAGAGGCCTGGTGAAAAAGGGATGCACATAGGCGCTGAACCCGCTGGGGACCCCGCCCTCATAGCCCAGAAATCCCTTTACCAAGAGCATATCGTCGGAATTTTCAAACCGGAAGTATTGGGTAGCCCAAAGCCCCGCGAAGAAAAGAAGGGTCATGGACAGCGCCAACCCCCATGGCGCAAGCCGCTTTGCCGGAGTTTCCATCCTCAAGCCGCCCCTTTCCGCCCCGCCGGGCATTCCCCACAGGAGCTTGAAAAGCAATTGGAAAAACAACTGGAAAGACGATCCAAATCAACAAAATCATACCCATACCCCGAAAAAAAGTCAAGCAAACCGCGCCCCGGGCCAGAGCGTTGCCTGTGCCGGGGGCGCGGGGGGGTTGTGTTTTTTCCGGCGGTTTTGGGGGGGGGGGGGG
>JARKQO010000445.1 GCA_029974855.1 Eubacteriales bacterium | reverse complement strand
CCAAACGAACCACCCCCTGGGTTTCATCCCGAAACAGTTAAAAGAAGGCGCATTTTTAGGCAAACCTCACCGCTCCTTCTGGTATCGGGGCAGTGCCAAAGCCCGGGCCACCGCCTGGGCCACGGCGTTGTCCCATTGGCTTTGGAGAAAGGGGGCGAAGCCCTCCCCAAAGCCCAGGTGCAAAAAGAACTCCAAAGTCCCTCCGGTGCCGGTGACAGGGCTGTGGGTGACCCCCAGGACCCGGGTGCCCTCCTGGCCGCCCAGCTCATGGATGAGCCGCAGCAGAAGGGGCTGGTAATCCCCCTCCTCCAATTCCCCTGTGCGCCGGGCCTGGGCGCTGTCCACCTCAAAGAGGGGCTTTACCAGGCACAGCAGTTCCCCCCGGCCGTCCATCACAGCCCGAAACTGGGGCGCGGCCTTGGCCAAAGACAGGTAGCTGAGGTCCACCGTGCCCAAGGTGGGGCGTGGGGAAAGGGAGAGCAGCTTTTCATCCCCGATGTTGGTTCTCTCCAGGTTCACCACCCGGGGGTTTTGGGCCAGGGACCCCGCCAGCTGCCCAAAGCCCACCTCCACCGCGTACACCAGCGATGCCCCGTGCTGAACCAGGCAATCCGTAAAGCCCCCGGTGCAGGCCCCCGCGTCGATGCAGCAGCGGCCCTCCACCTGGATGGCAAAATCCGCCAGGGCCCCCTCCAGCTTGTAGCCGCCCTTGCCCACGTATTTGGCCCCCAGGCCCCGGACGGTGAGGGGGAGATCGGCGGGAATCCGCTGGCCCCCGGTGCGCACGGGCACGCCGCCGCAGTGGACCGCGCCGCTCATCAAAAAGGGGAGGGCGGCCTCCTGGGTGTCAAAGAAGCCTTCCTCCAGCAGCCGGCTCAAAGCGGTGACCTTCTTTGTCATGGGGCGTCCCGCTTTTCCAGGGGCAGCCAGCGGAGCACCTTCTGGATATGCTCGTCCCAGAAGTCCCAGGTATGGGCCCCGGGCGCCTTGTGGTATGCTATGGACAGGCTCTCCCCAAAGTCCCGGAAGAAATGCTCGTTGGCGGGCAGCAGCTCGTCCTCGGTGCCACAGACCATGTACAGGGCCGGAGCCTTTTCCGGGTCCTCCACGAGCCTTTTCGCCAGGTTCCACAGGTTGCTGTCCCCGGCCAAAAAGGCCTGCTCCTCCCCGAAGGTATTCCGCAGCTCCTGAAGGGTGAAGGGGGACTGGGCAAAATGGTAGGCCTCCTGCATCTCCAGGGCCCCGGAGAGGCTGGCTGCGGCGGCGTAACGGTGGGGCAGGCCCAAGCCCAACCGGAAGGCTCCGTAGCCCCCCATGGACAGCCCCGCCACAAAGCGGCCCTCCCGCTCCTTGGACAGAGGGAAAAGGGCCTCCATGGCCTGGGGCAGCTCCTGACTCACATAGGTGAAATAGGCGGCCCCGTGGGCCATGTCCGTATAGAAGGAGCGGTTCACGGCGGGCATCACTACCGCCAGATCATAGGGCCAGCAATGGCGCTCGATGGAGGAATACCGCATCCAGCCGGTTTCATCGTCGGAAAGGCCGTGGAGCAAATACAAAGTGGGAATGGACCGGTTGAGCTCCCGGATTCTGTCCGCCTCGGGCAGGAGCACGTTCACCGAGGTCTGGACTCCCAGGGCCGGGCTGTAGCGGTGGAGCTGCAAAAACATAGGAAGGCCTCCTTATTGAAGAATAGTGGGGATTCCATCAGCGCCCTTCGGGCGGGGGTCTTTTCCCAAGGGACAGGTTGTGGTATCATGCCCCTGAAAGAACAAAAGGGGGAAGCGCCATGCCCGTGATCGAGGTTTTTTTTGACCATACCTGCCCCTACTGTTACCGGGGCCATGAGTACCTGATGGAGCTGCTGCCCCGGTATCCCGGGGTCCAGCTTGCATGGAGACCCGTGGAGGCCCATCCCCGCCTCCAGGAGCCCTGGCACAAGCCCTATGAGGACTTGGCGGTGCAAGGGGCCCTGTTTGTCCGGGCCATGGGCGGGGACGAGCTGGCCTATCATGAGCGGATTTACCGGGCCCACTTTCAGGAGCGCCGGGCCGTGGACAGCGTGGAGGTGCTGACGGACTGCGCCCGGGAGCTGGGCCTGCCCGGAGAGGACTTCCGGGCCGCTTTGACCCAGGGCACCTATGTTTCCCAGCAGCTGGCGGCCAATGAATACGCCTATGACCGCCAGGGGGTGTGGGCGGTACCCACCTTGGTCTGCGGGCAAAAGCGCCTGGACGCCGTGGAGGGGGTGGGGGTCACCAAAACCCAGGTACAGGCGTTGCTGGAGGAGTGCGGCCCGTAACCTGTAGCCCGCAACGCAAGCGGGGGGACGCGGCCTAGCGGGGCGCACCCCCGGCCAGCTCGTCCCGGACATAGCCCGCCAGGATGTCCACGATGCGGGCGTTGCGGCCCCCGTGGGCCACGATTACGTCCGCCAGCTCGATGTAGTTGCGGATATAGCGGTCGTACATGGGCTTCACCGTGGTAAGGTACTGGGCGGAAATGTTGTCGATGGCCCGGCCCCGCTCGTTGATGTCCCGGGTGATGCGCCGCAGCAGGCAGATGTCCGGCTCCACGCTCATGTACAGCTTCAGGAACATGATTTCGCAGAGCCGTTCGTCGTGGAACACAGGGATCCCCTCGATGATCAGCACGTCCCGGGGGTAGATCAGCTCCTGGCTGTCGGCCCGGCGGTGCTGGGAATAGTCGTAATGCTTGCGGGTGATGGGGTTGCCCGCCAGCAGGGCCTCCACGTCCGCCAGGAACAGGTCGTGGTCGAAAATCTGGGGCTCGTCGTAGTTCAGCAAGGCCCGCTCATTGTAGGAGAGATGGCCGTGGTCCCTGTAGTAGGAATCGTGGTTGATGACCATGGCCCCCGGGCCGATGGCCCGGCACAGCTCCCCTGCCAGGGTGCTCTTCCCGCTGCCGCTCGCCCCACAGATCCCAATCACCAGCATGTTTTCAGCCCCTTTGTTTTCTACCACGATACCCGAAAAGGCCCGAGGTGTCAAGCAAAAACCGGCAAAAAACGGGAGCCGGGCCGGGGATGGAGGACCAAAGGAAACCCTTGACTTTCCCCGGGCCCTCCCCTATAATAGCCTCACGAGCGAGGACGGGACCCAGTACCCCATGCCAGCCCGCCCCCAGAGAGCCTTCGGCAGGTGCGAGAAGGCGGCGGCCCATGGGCGAATACCTCCCTGAGCGGGGCCGTGAAAGGACAGTAGCGGTTCGCCGGTGCGCCGGTTACAGCGCGGGCGGCAGCCTTTGCCGCCATGAGGGCATGGGCCGATGGGTCCAGCCGAACGGAAGTGGTACCGCGATTCCATCGCCTTCCCCAATGCTGGGGAAGGCGATGTTTTTTGGAAGGGGCTCCCCCCGGGGCACCGGGCCGGAGCCTGGGAGAAGGAGGTTGCACAGATGAGCCAGCAGGAACCCTTTGCCCGCCGCTTTGACGGCATTACCGGCAGCGCCATCCGGGAGATTTTCAAGGTGGCGGCCCAGCCCGGCATGATTTCCTTTGCGGGGGGAAACCCCGCCAACGAGGCGCTGCCGGACCTCCAATGCGCCGAAATCGCCAGGGATGTGCTGCTGGCGGATGGAAAGCGGATTTTGCAATACGGCGCTACGGAGGGGTATCCCCCCTTCGCGGAGAGCCTGGCGGAGTATTTGGAGCACAGCCTGGGCCTTGCGGCCCTCAAGGGGACGCTTTTGCCCATCACCGGCAGCACCCAGGGCATGAACCTGCTGTGCGGGGCCCTGCTGGACCCCGGGGACGCGGTGCTGGTGGAAAGCCCCACCTTTTTGGGCAACATGCAGATATTGCGGCTGGCCCAGGCCAAGCTGATCCCCGTGGAAAGCGACGGGGACGGCCTGATCCCCGAAAAGCTGGAGGAGGCCGCCCGGACCCACAGGCCCAAGATGCTCTATATTATCCCCACCTTCCAAAACCCCAGCGGCCTGACCTTGGCCCGGGAGCGGCGGGAGGCCATCGCCCGGCTGGCGGAGCAATACGGCTTTTTGGTGGTGGAGGACGACCCCTACCGGGATTTGCGCTATGAAGGGGAGGCGCTGCCTCCCATCAAGACCTTTGATACCTCCGGCCATGTGGCCTATATGGGCAGCTTTAGCAAGCTCATCAGCCCGGGGCTGCGGGTGGGCTACCTGCTGGCCCGGGAGGATTTGCTGCGCAAATGCGCCATTGGCAAGCAAAGCGCCGATTTGCATAGCCCCAACCTGACCCAGGCCATGGTGGACCAGTACCTGCGCCAGGGGCTGCTGGAGCCCCACATCCAGGCCATCTTGCCCGGCTACGCCCGGAAGATGAACCTGATGCTGGAGGAGCTGGCTACCTTCCCCCAGGGTACCCGGTATGAAAAACCCCAGGGCGGGCTGTTCATCTTCGTGACCATGCCCGAGGAGTTCAACGCCACGCAGCTGTTCCAGGAGGTGGTGGAGCTGGGGGTGGCCTATGTGCCCGGGGCTTACTTCTATCCTCAGGGCGGCCATGACAACACCCTGCGGCTGAATTTCAGCAACTCCACCCCGGAGCAGATCGGCAAGGGAATGGGTATCCTACGGGAGC
>JARKQO010000442.1 GCA_029974855.1 Eubacteriales bacterium | reverse complement strand
GCCCTCGTTGCCAAAGATCAAGGCGTAGGGGTCTTTGGCCTGGGGTGCGGCCTCCTCCAGCGAAACCGCGCCGTCCAGCATGAAGGGGTACAGGGCGTGGGTGGGAAACTCCGCCCGGTAGTCCTGAAAGCTGTCGTAGCTTTTCAGGCGCAGGGAGAAGATAGCGCCCATGGAGGCCCGGACCCCGTGGGGATCAAAGGGGTCCGCAGCCGGGCGGATCACCGCGATGTCCAGAATGCCCAGGCCCAGCAAGGTGCGCTGGATGGTGCCCAGGTTGCCCTGGTCCATGGGGTGGTGCAGCACCACATGGGGGGCGGAGGGGTCCAGCTGGCCCTGCCATTTCTCAAAGACCACGGCGGCGAAGCAGTTCTCCTTGCCGCTGATCCGGGCAAGAGCCTTGTCCGCCACCTCCTCCCGCACGCGGTGGGCGGCGCACAGGGCCCGCAACTTTTCCACGCCCTCCCCCTGGGCCCGCTGGCTCAGCAGCAGCCGGGAGGCCCGCTGGGGCGCGGCCTCCATCAGGGCCAAGGAGGGGAAAATTCCCAGGGCGTAGCTGTAGGGCAAGGAGGGGTCATAGGGCTTCAGGGGGGGCATGGGGCACCTCCTTTGCAATCAGGGCTGGAGTTATGCCTCCCCGGGGTCCTCCGGCGGGGCGGCGTCCCGGGAGGGCTCGTCCCCGGGCTGGCTCCCAGGGTCCGCCTCAGGTTCATTCCCGGGTCCAGCCTCAGGCTCCTGGTCCTCTGGCTCCTGCTGGTCCTGGTCCTGGTCCTCCCGGTCCTCCTGGTCCTGGTCCTCGTCCTCTTGTGGCATGCCGGGGAAGCCCATGGGGACCCCAAAGGGGGACTGGGGGCCGCGGCCCATCATGGCAGCGGAGCGGTGCAGCTTTTCCAAGCCCCGGGGATCGCTTACCGTCAGGTAAAAGGCCGCGTGGGCCCCGTTCATATAGGTGTTCAGGAACAGGTTCAGGCACAGGGAAAGCACCTGGGCCACCATAAAGCTCGTGGAAGAC
>JARKQO010000293.1 GCA_029974855.1 Eubacteriales bacterium | reverse complement strand
TCTGCAAGCGCTTCACCGCGATGGGGTACTCCGCCCGCACATACACGTAGCCCTCGCTGGCCCCCACCGCATAGCCCGCAATGGCCATGGCCTCCACGATGGCATGGGGGTCCCCCTCCAGCACGGAGCGGTCCATAAAGGCCCCGGGGTCGCCCTCGTCGGCGTTACAGGCCACGTATTTCTGGTCCGCCTGGGAATTGGCGGTGAACTTCCACTTCAGCCCCGTGGAGAAGCCCCCGCCCCCCCGGCCCCTGAGGCCGGACTTCAAAATCGTGTCGATGACCTCTTCCCGGGTCATTTCTGTAAGGACCTTGCCCAGGGCCTTGTAGCCATCAAAGGCGATGTATTCGTCGATATTCTCCGGGTCAATGACGCCGCAGTTGCGCAGGGCAATCCGCTTTTGTCTCCGGTAAAACTCAATGTGCTCCAGGGACAGCTCTTCCGCTTCCCCCTTGGCCTTGTCCTTGTAGACCAAATGCTGCACCACGCGGCCCTTGAGCAGGTGCTCCGCCACGATTTGGTCCACGTCCGCCGTGGTGACCCGGGAGTAGAAGGTGCCCTCCGGGTAAACGATCACCACGGGGCCCGCCTCGCAAAGGCCGAAGCAGCCCGTACGGACCACCTTCACCTCCCTGTCCAGGCCATGAAGCGCCAGCTGCTCCTCAAAGCGCTTGGTCAAATCCGCAGAGCCGGACGAGGTGCAACCGGTGCCGGCGCAAACCAGCACATGCGCGCGATAGAGATCCATAGTACTTCCCCCTCCCACCTGCGTTCCTTATTTTTCAGCCGCGCCAATGGTGTACTCGGTCACAGGCCTGCCGTTCACGATGTGCTCCGCCACGATCCGGCCCACCATCTCGGGCTTCAGCCGCACATAGGTGACCTTTTCCTGCCCCGGCACCATCACATCCACCATGGGCTCCAAGCGGCACACGCCGATGCAGCCCGTCTGGGATACGGTGACATTGGTAAGCCTGCGCTTGTTGATTTCCTCCATGAAGGCCAGCATCACGGGCCTGGCTCCGGCGGCGATGCCGCAGGTGGCCATGCCTACCACCACCCGCACGCCCTCCTCCGCGTCCTTGCGCATGGATACCTTATCCAGCGTCCTTTGACGAATCGCTTCCAGCTCCGCAAGAGATTTCATCCTGACACCTCCAAAATCGGTTTGAATTCTTCTTCAATGGCTTCCCTGATCCACTGGGCCAGCTCCGGCTCGTTCAGGGGAAGGCCGCCCACGGCCTGGCGCACCTGCCGGGTATCAAAGGCGGCGGTCCGGCCCGGGGCGCTGGCCTCAAACAAAAACTCCGGACCCTGGGGGTTCAGCAGCACCAGCGTCAGCAGCGTGTCGCACATGGCCCCCATGGGCAGGCAGTCGATGTGCCCCAAATCAAAGGTGGCGGTGAGCTCCGTTCCCCGGCCCGGGGCGCTTTCCAGGGCGAAGGTTCCGCCGCAGAGCTCGGCGCTCTGCTTGAGCATCGGGATGCCCAGGCCCACCTTGCGGGTGGTGCGGGTGGTGGTAAAGGGGTCCGTGACCCGGGCCAGAAGCTCCGGCTCCATGCCCCGGCCGTCGTCCCGCACCCGGAGGGTCAGCCATCCGCCCTCCCGGATGTCCAGGGAAACGGCCACCTCCCCGGCCCCGGCCTGAATGCTGTTCTGGGCGATGTCCAGCACATGCATCGACAAATCCCGCATCATGGCTTACTGCGCGATCCGGTACTTCTCTAGAATATCGGGGATTTCCTCCTCGGTGAGGCGGCCGTATACATCCTCGTTGATCATCATCACGGGGGCCAGGCCGCAGGCCCCCAGGCAACGGGTGGCCTCCACGGTGAAAAGCTGGTCCGGGGTGGTTTTTCCGGCGGGTATGTCCAGCTCCTTGCAAAGGCGGTCCAGCACCTTTTGGGAGCCCTTCACATAGCAGGCCGTGCCCAGGCACACGCCGCATACGTACTTTCCCTTGGGCTCCAGGGAAAACTGGGAATAAAAGGTAGCCACGCCGTATACTTCGCTCAAGGTAGTGCCCAACTGGTCGGCGATGATCTGCTGCACATCCATGGGAACGCATCCGAAAATCCCTTGGGCCCCTTGCAGCACGGGCATCAGTGCGCCCTTTTGGCCCCTGTGCGCGTCGATGGTCTGCTGCAGCTTTTCATACTGTTCTTTGTGCTTGGACATGTCGGCCTGAACCCTCCTCAATCTCTGCCAGCCTTACCGCGCCGTGGTTGTCCAGGCGCAGCACACCTATCTTATCATATCCAAGATCGACTTGCACTACGAAAAGGCGAAAAAATGATATTTTTTTGACGAAGTGTCGGCATGAAAAAAATATGCCGATCACCGGGGTTGAGGCCGTATCTCATAAGCCTGGGTTGGGTTTCCGGCCTGCCGCTCCCTCCCCGTGCCGTGCGGTGCCGGCGGCGGAGCGCCCCACGGGGGATGAGGGCATCCCTCTGGCGGCCTTGGGGCAGGGCCTTGCGGGGTCCTGTCCGGCCCTT
>JARKQO010000437.1 GCA_029974855.1 Eubacteriales bacterium | reverse complement strand
CTGGATGAACCCACCGCGGGGCTCGATCCCCATGAGCGAATCAAATTCCGCAACCTTGTGTCGGTCTTTTCCCGGGACAGGACGGTGCTGCTGTCCACCCACATCGTCACGGATATCGATTCCATCTCCAAGCAAACCCTGATGATCAAGGACGGAAGGATCGGGAAAATGGGAAGCAACCAGAGCTTTGTGGACGCCATGAACGGCAAGGTGTGGCTTGTGCGGATGACCGTGGACGAGCTGGTGAACTTTCAGAACAGCCATACCATCAGCAATGTATTGCCGGTGGGCGACCGCATGGAGGTGCGGGTGGTAAGCGACGAAAAGCCCTCTAGCGACGCGGCGGCGGCGCAGGCGAACCTGGAGGACGCGTATCTGTACGAATTTGAGAATACCGGGAGGGCGTTGGGATGAGGCTTTTCCAATACGAGATGAAAAAGCTGCTGTTCCACAAGGCGCGGCTGATCCTGCTGGCGCTGCTGCTGGGCGTATACGGGTTTGTGGGGTTCGTCCTGTCCTCGGAGGGTCAGGTGAGAAATACCCCGGGGGAGCCCGGCGCGGTCCCCGTGTATGAAGAGCTGCTGGGGAAGCACGCGGGCCCGTTGGACCGGGAAACGTACCTTGAGTGCCAGGAGATTGTGAAAGCCGCGGCCACGGAGTACGGCAGGGGGGACGAGTTGGAGCGCCAGATGAGGATCAACCCGTCGCTGGTATTCGCGGCGCGCTACGTCGGCTTTGGCAATCAGGTGGACCGGTATTGGAACGGCCCGGCGGAACAGGACCCGAACAATATTCTGGGGGTATACCCTATCAGGGAAAAGCTCAGGGAGCTTGAAGCCGCCAACAGGGCGGACAGCTACGAATCCAGATACTATCAAAAGCGCCTGGAGCAGGAAACGCAAATCGGGGAACCGGTCTTCGCGAACACGGGCCTGTGGCCGGCGTACTTCCTGATGTTTGATTGGATGTTCCTGGTGATCCTTCTGCTGATGGCGCTGACCTTCCTGATCTCGCCGCTGTTTCCCCAGGAGGTGAGAACCGAGATGGACAGCATCGTGCTATGCTCGCTCAAGGGCCGCAGGGAAATCGTGACGGCAAAGCTGCTGGCGGCGGGCCTGACCTCCGGGATTTTGGCAGCCGGATACCTGGGCGCTTCACTGATGGGCATGATGGCCGGCTCCGGCGATTTCTCGGGGTTGGGCGCGCCCGCGCGCTGCCTGGAGATTTTCGCCCAGGCTCCGCTGGATGTGACTGTGGGCTCGCTGGTTCTCCTGTCGGTGGCCTGGCTCATCCTGGCCACAGTGGTCTTTGGACTGGCCCTTTCGTTTATTTCGTGCAAAATGAAAAGTCAAAGCGCCGCTTTTGGGATCGGAATTATGGTTTTATTGGCAGGCATGATGTCGGGCAGCATCCCCCAGCGCCTGTATGATATTCTCTGGCCGGTAGTCGATTTCCATTTCGGAGCCCTGGCCATGTTCAACGGCATTTTCGGCGGCGTCAAAGCCTACAACATTTTCGGAAGGCCGGTGTCATACAGGGTGACGGCGTTTGCGGCATGCGTGGTTCTTGGCGCGCTGGCCTGCTGGTTGACCTATTTCGCGCAGAAAAAGCGCTCGGTGGTGTGAGCTGAACCCTGCTTGGGGCGGGCGATTCGCCCTGGCCTCCCACCCGATCATCAATGCATGACCATCCATCAGGGGAAGCCGATCGCCGCTTGCCGCTGTGATCGACTTCTTTTGGTTTCTATGCTAAGATCATGAAAAGCACCCTGGACAAGAAGGTCTGTGGGAGGGAGCGGGGAGATATGCCGGAAAAGCTCAGGCGGATGATCGACGAAAGTGAGAATATCGTTTTTTTTGGCGGAGCGGGGGTATCCACTGAAAGTGGAATCCCGGATTTCAGAAGCGTTGACGGTTTATATCACCAGAAATATCCCCATCCTCCCGAGACCATTTTAAGCCATGGGTTTTTTATGGATCATACGGAGGAGTTCTACGGGTTTTATAAGGAGAAAATGCTGTTTCCACTGGCAAAGCCCAACAAAGCCCATCTTGCGCTGGCTGAGCTGGAACGGGCGGGAAAGCTGAAGGCTGTGGTGACGCAGAACATCGACGGGCTTCACCAGGCGGCGGGGAGCCAAAACGTTTTGGAGCTGCATGGAAGCGTCCACCGGAATCTCTGCATGGAATGCGGGAAGGCGTATGCCCTTGCGTATATCCAAAGCGCCCGGGGCGTCCCCCTCTGCGCCTGCGGCGGTGTCATCAAGCCCGATGTGGTCCTGTATCAGGAGCCATTGCCCAATGAAACCCTCAGAAGCGCTATAGAATATATCCTCCACGCGGATATGCTGGTCATCGGCGGCACCTCGCTGAATGTGTACCCCGCCTTCCGGCTGATCGATTATTACAGCGGTGACAAGCTTGTGCTGATCAACAAGTCAAAAACCCATGCCGACAAAAGGGCGAACCTCGTGCTGTATGAGCCCATCGGGGAGGTCTTTGCCAGGATGTTCCCATAGCGATGGGAGTAGCCGGCCCGGGTCCAGCCAGGGCCGGCGCGAATACGGCCATGGAAGCCAAGGACCCTTTCCTCAGCCCACCCCCTCTCCCGGCATAGAAATGTTGACAGTGGCCGGCGCGGGCATATCCGGAAAATCGACCCAGTACCGGTCCATGGGATCGTTCGGGTTTACGTACCAGACGAAGCGCCACACGCTAAGGTCCCCCTCAAAATTGGATTTGTCGTAGTAGCCGTATTGCAGCGGCAGTTGGAGAAAGTCCTCCCTGGAAAGGCCGCTTCTCTCCAGCATTGCCTCCACGGCGATGTCAAAGGCCTGCTGCACGGTGAGGGCCGCCTCCGGGGAAAGGGCGTGCCGGCTGTCCGTCTGCCCCCAGAAGGTTGCGTCAAAGGAGATGGAGGCGTCCTTGGAGTAGGCAAGGACCTGGGTTTCCAGCTCAATGGGCGGGTTCTCCTGCGGATCGGCCGCACCATAGTCTATGATGTTGTGCAGGTCTACAAACTGAAAGTCCGGGGCAATCTGCACGGTCAGGCTGAGGGACGGGGCTTTGGCGTCCGCGTTTGGCAAGGTACAGGTCACGTAGCGCCCCTGGTCGGTTTCCACATCCGTATGAATCGTGGCTTGACCAAACACGGCGTTTTGCAGCACGGCGGCGCTGAGCTGCCCCGTGTAGCCCATCAGCACCCTGGGGAGGTTAGAGGGCAAAGCCGCGGGGGCATTTCTATACAGAGCTCTGGTAAAGAGATCCGATCTGTTTACGGAAACCAGCCCGCCTCCGCTTCCCAGCACCATGTCATACCGGGATGTATCGCCGCCCTCAGGGGGCCAAACCAGGACTTCCCAGCCGCTTTCGTCATAAGTCATCTCCACACGGTAGCGATACAGGGTTTCAATGGCTTCCCGGTCCTGGGGATACAGGGCCAGCAGGTAGCGCTTGGCCTGGGCCTCGGCCTCTGCCGTATCCCCAAGGGGCGACAGCGGGATGGGCTCGCCAAAGACATCGGCGGGAGCCGGGTAGGTATCGTTTTCCGCAAAGGGGAACGCGGAAAAACCCGGGGCTAGCCTGTCGGTTTGGGCTGTGGACTCCGCCGTGGAAAACGCCGCCGCCGTCAGCACCGTCAGCACCACCGCCACCAAAGCCGCCGCAACCTTTTGCACGGCCTTCATGTGCAAGATGGCGTTCACCCGCCACTTGAGGCGCTTGCCCGTCATGGTCATGCCCGTGGCCAGCACCCCCGCCTGGGGCGCATAGGCTTGCTTGGCCGTGAGGATCAGCGTGTTGGCGTAATGCAGCCGCTCCGCGTCGTCCAGCTTGGCGGCCACCCGCGCGTCGCAGGCCAGCTCGCAATCGATCTTTACAAACCGCTGCCCGATCCACACCAGGGGGTTAAACCAGTGCACCGCGCAGCAAACGCAGCGCAAAAGCGCCCACCAGGGGTCCTTGGCCTTGTAGTGGTACAGCTCGTGCATCAGCGCCTCGCTGAAGGATTCCGGCGGCAGCGTCAGGGGCAGGGCGATCACGGGCTTGAACACACCCACCAGACAGGGCGAGGGAAGGGGGTCCACGTATAGCACGGGAAGGGGCCTCACCCCCAGCCGCTGGCACAGCTCCTGGTACAGCGCCAGCTGCTCTCCTTCCAAGGTGTTGACAGTGTTTCTTTTCAGCCTGCGCCGGAAACGGATATGCCGCCCGGCAAAGATTGCCGCCACCA
>JARKQO010000431.1 GCA_029974855.1 Eubacteriales bacterium | reverse complement strand
CGTGGCCCAGTGGGCCCTTGGGTGGAGCCCAAAGCGACCCGCAGTGGGAAGTTTTACGAGTTGCGGGTGCGGTAGCACCCGCCGCGACGATAAAACTGAACCCGCGGCGACCGAAAGCCCGAAGTCCCTGGACCTATCATTGGACATAGACACGGCATAGACAAGGCGGCCCACCCCCGGAAAGGGGGGAGGGCCGCTGGCTTTATTGGTCTAACGATTTGATCTGACGCCCAGGAAGGTTTTAAGAGCGCTGACAAAATACTCCCAGCCCTTACTGCCCGTAGGTGTACGCCATCACCACGCCGTTCATGTTGTCCGAGGAGGCCTGAAAGTCGGTGGCGGGGTTGGGTACGGGCAGATTATAGGCCTCCAGGACCTCCGTGGAGGGGATGCGGTAAATTTCATATTGGAGCCCCCCATCCTTGTAGATGTACAGATGGGGATGATCGATCAGGAACTCCACGTACTCCTCCAGGCAGTAATCCAGGATGCGCATGGCCGCCGCGTGGGCCTTACCCACATAGCGGTATAGGCTCATCTGCAAGGAAACGCCGGTCTTGTAGCTCTTGTCCTCCCACTCGGGGGTGGGGAAATCCGCCGTTGGAAACCGGAAGATAACCCCGTATTTCCAGCAGTTTTCCGTGAACCACTTGCCCTGGTCCGACTGCTGGAACTTCAGCTTGTTCAGCTCTGCGTTGGAGCGGTTGTACACTTCCATCTGAAAGGACATCCCGGTTTGGTATTCGCTGGTGCCCGGGTAATTCACAGACTTTTTGGTCTGTTCGATCAAAATATCCCCGCTGTACCGTTCGCTGAGCGATTCCATCTTCTTGTCGAACAGGCTGGTCTGGACATCCATGGTGCGGTGGCCTTCCCGGACCATGTAATCCTCCAGGTTGGCCTCCTCCTTGTCCGCCTGGATCATGGCGGACAGGGCGTCCAAGGCTACGGGAAAGAGATTCACGGAGTTGTCCGCCACGGGGATCTTGTACCCGCTGGCCGTGCCCACGCTCAGCAGGTCCGCGTCGTTGAAATCATCCGGCAGGGGGTGCCAGGGGTTCACCAGCAACAGGCCGCCCTTGAGCAGGTTGCCCCGGTCCATGGTGATGACGCTGGTGTTCTCCAGGCCGATGCGGCCCTTGTCCTCCACACGCCAAAGAGCGTCCCCGATGGTCTTCTCCCAGTAGGGCAAATCCCCCTGGTCCGCCTCCAAGGAGGAGGGGTCCAGCCCCGCCGCGTTGTTCCGCAGCGCGTTCAGCTTTTCGTTGAACTCCCGCTCCGCGTCCCGGTTGTAGTCCTCCAGGGCGAGCCTTTTGGCCCGGTAGTCGTTCACCACCAGCACCGAGCACAGGTAATAGATGCCGGTGCCCACCACCACGATGATGCCCAGAATCGCCGCCATTCTCAGAAGCAGCCGATAGGGATCGCGCTTCAACTTATGGATTTTTTTGTTGGCGTTGATCCGCATAAGCTCTCATCCCTCCATTTTCACGGGCCCGGCGGCGCTGCGCGGGGGGTTATCCCTCATTCACCAAGCGGCCCATGACCTCGAATATATGCTCCAGCTCCTCGGTGCTGCTATAGGTCAGCAGAATCTTTCCCTTTTTTTCGTTCCCGGTGAGGGTGGTTTTCACCCCCAGGGCTTCCCGCAGCCTGTTCTGCAAGGACATCAGCTCCGCGCTTACGGCTTTGGGGGCCGCCGGGACCGCCCTGGAAACGCTGGGCTTCTGGGCCAGCTCCTCCAGCTTGCGCACGCTGTAGTCGTGCAAAATGCACTGGTGGGCTAGCTCCATCTGGCGGCTTTCCGGGGAAACCCCCGCCAGCACCCGGGCATGCCCGGCGGACAGCTCCTGGCTGAGCACCATGTTCATGATCTCCTGGGGCAAAGACAGCAGCCGAAGCAGGTTGGCCACCGCCGGGCGGCTTTTGCCCAGCCGCTTGGCCGCCTCCTCCTGGGTATAGCCGCATTCCTGCATCAGGCTGCGAATGGCTCCGGCTTCCTCAATTGGGTTCAGGTCCTCCCGCTGGAGGTTCTCAATCAGGGCCGCCTCCATCTGCTGGGTGGTGGTCATGCTGCGCACGATGCAAGGAATCGTCTCCAAGCCCGCGATCCGGGCGGCCCGGAAGCGGCGCTCCCCCGCCACGATGCGGAACCGCTCCCCGTTTTCCACCAGAAGGATCGGGGAGAGCACCCCCGCCTGGCGGATGCTGTCCGCCAGCTGCTCCAGGGATTCCTTGTCAAAGTCCCGGCGAGGCTGGGCGGAGTTGGGATCGATCTCGGAAATGGGGACGTCCCGAACCACAGTTTCCAAAAGCTCTTCATTCTGTGGCAGCAATACGTCCAATCCCCTGCCAAGCCCGGTCTTTCTCATTAGCCTGTCCCCTTTATCCAAATGCATCCCTGTTTTCCTGTAACAATCCCCATGGCTTACCGGTTCCGGTCCATGATTTCCCGGGCCAGCTGGCGGTAGGAATCCGCGCCGATGCTCTTGGAATCATATACATGGATGGGCACGCCGTGGCTGGGGGCCTCCCCCAGGCGCACATTGCGCGGAATGGCCGTGGAAAACACCTTGCTTTTGAAATGCTTTTTCACGGAATCCACCACCTGGAGGCCCAAATTGGTCCGGCCGTCCAACATGGTCAGCAGCACGCCCTCAATATCCAGCCCTGGGTTGAAGGTCTGCTTCACCCGGTTGATGGTATTCATCAGGCTGGTAACGCCCTCCAGGGCGTAGTACTCGCACTGAATGGGAATGAGCACCCGCTGGGAGGCCACCAAAGCGTTCAGGGTCAGCAGCCCCAAGGACGGGGGGCAATCGATAAAGACCCAGTCAAACTCGCTTTCCATGCCCTTGAGCACGTTTTTCAGGCGGAACTCCCTCTGCTCCAGGTTCACCAGCTCCAGCTCCGCCCCGGCCAGGCGGATATCCGCCGGAATCACCCACAGATTGGGGGTCTCAGTGTTCACCACACAGGCCGTTATGGGAATCCTTCCCATCAGAGCCTCGTATACGGTATTGGTGCCGGCCCGCATGCCCAGGCCGCTGGTGCTGTTGCCTTGAGGGTCCAGGTCGATGAGCAGCACCCTTTGCCCCACCTCGGCCAGGCAGGCTGTCAAATTGATGGCGGAGGTCGTCTTCCCCACTCCGCCCTTTTGATTGGTTATGGCGATTATTTTGCCCATCTTCAGCCCTCATATTCTTATGGTATTGTATGGTATTGTGTACGTCGCACCCTTTCTATTGTACATTTTTTGCGGGGAAATGTAAAGGCCCGTCCCAGGGGCTGGGGCGGTGGAACGGGAGGCACGGGAAAGGAAGGACCCGTGTCTCCCTGGGGCGGCCACGGGCCTAAAAGGTCAAGGACACCTCCGCGTCCCCGTCCTCCCCGTATATCTCCAGCACATAGGACTCGGGCCCGCTGAGCTTGCGGGCTTCCTCGTAGGCGATCTGCCATTCAATATCGCCGCCCCTGCCCTGGAACTCCGCCACGGCCAGCTGCCACTGGTCCGTAAACTCCTCCAAAGTCAGCTCGTTGCGCATGATGTACCCGGCGATCTCCTTGCCCACATAGCGGAAGTGCCAGGGCTCGAAGATGATGCCGGTGATGTCCGATTGGCCGTCCGGGTAGCGGAGGATGAAGCCGAAGGTGGCGCAGTTTTCCTTCATCCACTGAGCCTCGGCGGTTTCGGCAAAATCAATGGTCATCCGGGGACGGCCCGCGTAGTCCGCGTTGAGGATATCGCAGGCCAGGCCCGTCTGGTGCTCGCTGGCCCCGGGGTAAGCCACCACCCCGTCGTCCTGGCCGCCGTTGCTCTGCAGCCGGTTGGCATAGGTGGTCTTTTGGGTGCCGTAGGAGCGGTAGCCGCTTTTCAGGTACAGGGTGTAGCCCTGCTCCTTGGCGGCATCAAACATGCTCTCCACGGCCAGGGCGGCCACCCGCTGCATGTACACCGCGGCGGAGGTGGCGCGCTTCACCGTCATCTTCACCAGGTCCGAGGGTTCATCATCCGCCTCCAGCAGGTTGTTCCGGTTCACCAGCATGGTTTCCCGGGCGTACAGGCTGGTCAAAGGCACGCCAAAGGACCATAGCACCTGGGGCTTGCCCATATCTCCGTCCAGTTGGGGCATGGGCTGCGCCACCGCCTCCTGCTGGCCGTCCAACTCCAGGGTCTGGGCCTCCTCCTCCGCCCAAGCGGCAGGCCCAGGGCCCTCCTGAAAAAACCAACCGCTGCCCGCCACCGTCAGCACCGCCAGCCACACACAAACCATCTTCTTCATGGGAGCACCTCATCCTCAACAGCTTGGATCAGATATTCGTATACCTTGAGCCGGTGGGCGGACATGTAAACCTCCATGGGGACCCCGGCCTCATAAATCGCGTTGGCATGCTCCTTGCCCACATAGCGCACATGCCAGGGCTCGTAGGAATACCCGGTGATCTCCTCGTACCCCAGCTGGTAGCGGACCACGAACCCAAAGCGGTGGGCGTTCTGGCTGATCCACTGGCCGCCCTTGGTTTTCCCAAAGCCGGCGTTCAGCTGGGAGCTTCCCTTCTGTGCCACGTCCATGGCCATACCCAGCTGGTGCTCGCTGGTACCCGGCAAAGCCACCAAGGCGTCCGCCTTCTGGGTGCTTCCGGTGGTTTTCTTCTTGCGGCCATAAATGGTGCTCTGCTTGCTGTAGCTTCGGTAGCCGGACACGCTGGCCAGGGACACCCCCTCCTCCTTGGCGGCCGCGAACATCTCCTCCAAAGCGGCGGCCGCGTCGGGCCGCATGGCCTGGGACATGCCGTAGACATCGGTCTTGCGAACCTCCGGCACATAGTCCTTGCTGATGGAATGCTGCCGGTTCACCAAAAACGCCGTACCCTCCACGTCCTTATCGGGCATCGCCGCGTCCATGCTGCCCTGGAGCAGCGCGGCAGTCAGCGAGACAACCGAAACAATCCTTTGGAAAAGCAAAACCCCTCACGCCCCTTTTGTATCTGCCGAAAACATCAACTAACTGTGTTCGTCATCCAGGGGCAAGGCTCCTTCTTCATAGGCATTTTTTACATATTGTGCCTTTGCCCGAAGGATCACCGTGACCCCTTCCTCCCCATGGTCCTGGCGCAGCACGCTGCCATAGCCGTGCAGCTTGGACAGCAGGCCGTAGTGGGTAAAGGGAATCAGCAGCTTCACGGTCTGCATCCCCTCCTCCAGCCGCTCCTCGATGGCTGCCAGCAGCTGCCCCACGCCCTCCCCGGTCTTGGCGCTGAGGACCACAGCCCCGGGAAAGGCCTCCTGGCCGGTCGCGCCCAAATCGCTCTTGTTCAGGGCGTCGATGCGGGGAGCTGAGGTGGCCCCCAGGCTGTCCAGCACCTCCAGCACCGTGGCGTGCTGCTGCATCAGCTCCGGGGCGGCCGCGTCGGACACGATGACGTTCACATCCGCCAGGGCCGCCTCCTCCAAGGTGGCCCGGAAGGCCTTCACCAGCTCGTGGGGCAGCTTGCGGATGAAGCCCACGGTATCCACCAGCAAGGCCTTCCCCCCATGGGGCAGCACAATGGGCCTGGACACGCTGTCCAAGGTGGCGAAAAGCTGGTCCTCTACATAGACGAGCGAGCCGGTCAAACGGTTGAATAAGGTAGATTTTCCCGCATTGGTATAGCCCACCAAGGCCACCAGGGGAATCTGGCTTTTTTCCCGCTGCTGGCGGCGCAGGCCCCGCTGCTTTTCCACCTGCTCCAATTCCCGCTTCAGGTCCGTGAGCCGCTCCCGGATGCGGCGGCGGTTTACCTCCAGCTTGCTTTCCCCGGGTCCCCGGGTGCCGATGCCTCCCGCCAGGCGGCTCAAAACCAGGCCCTGGCCCAGCAGCCGCTGGGAGCGGTACTGGAGCTGCGCCATCTCCACCTGGATTTTGCCCTCCCGGGTGTTGGCCCTGGAGGCGAAGATATCCAGGATCAAGGTGGTGCGGTCCACCACCTTCACCCGGAGCACCTCCTCCAGGTTTTTCTGCATCACTCCGGTGAGCTCCTCGTCCACGATCACCACATCCGCCCGGAGGGCCTGGCATTGCAGCGCCAGCTCCTGGGCCTTGCCCTTGCCGACGCAGTAAAGCGGGTCCGGCTTGGGGCGCTTTTGCAGCACCACGGCCACGGTCTGGGCCCCGGCGCTGCGGGCCAGTTCCCCCAACTCCTGACGGGATTCCCCGCTCTCCAGCCCCACCAGCACCGCCCGCTCCGGCTCCGGCTTCAGCTGGATGTCCTGGGCCACATAGGCCGCGTCCGCGTCCATAATGGTCTGAAGCCATTCCTCGTCGGGCAGCTTCCGGGCGTTCAGCAGCCCTGTGATACGCACCCCGTCCTGGGCGGAGGGGTCCAAAAAGGCGGCCTGAAGGGTGGTGGGCTTGCCCTGCTTGTCCACCCCCACGGAGCACATAGCGTCAAAGCGCATGGTGTGAAGGGCGCTCAAATCCACGTCGCTGAGCTCCCCGGTGGAACTGGGGTGGGTGTGAATGCAGCGGATCATGGACAGGCGCTGGTTGCTTCTGCGCAGCCGTACGTCCGGCAGGTCCACGCTGTCGGCCTTGCCGATGATGATCTCCGCGATTTCTCCGTAGCGGGTGATGTACAGGGCGATTTCCCGGTTCACAGACGCAGAATAGCCGCAGAGCTGCGAAAGCAGGTCCTGCGGCATAAAGGCGTCGGTGGGGATGGTAAGGTCATACCATTGGGAGAGGCGATCCAGCACGCTTTTGCGGATGCCCTCCACATTGCCATGGATTTCCGGCATAGTCGGTCCTTTCCTTGCCTCCCTCCCGGCGGTTAAGGCGGGAGGGTGAAATTATTCCCCGTCCGGGTGCTTGGCTTTGTAGTCCTGTACGGCGGCGTGGATGGCCTCCTCCGCCAGCATCGAGCAGTGCATCTTCACCGGGGGCAGCCCGTCCAGCGCTTGGGCCACGGCCTTGTTGGTCAGCTGCAGCGCCTCGTCGATGGTCTTGCCCTTCACCATTTCCGTGGCCATGCTGCTGGTGGCGATGGCGGCGCAACAGCCGAAGGTTTTGAACTTCACATCCTGGATGATGCCATCCTTCACCTCGATGTCCATCTTCATGATATCGCCGCACTTGGCGTTTCCCACGGTGCCGGTGCCCGAAGCGTTGGGGATTTCGCCCACGTTGCGGGGATTCTCAAAGTGCTCCATAACCTTCTCGGAATACATGGTATTTCCTCCTTATTGATAACGAATCAGGCTGGGAATTTCTTCCACCGCCGTAATGATCTTCCTATACCACGGGCTTATGCCATGGCCGGGGCGCACAGCGGGCTCATGGCCCGCAGGGTTTCCACAATGGGGGGCAACGCCTCCAGCACCTTTTGCACCTGGGCCTGGGTATTGTCCCGCCCCAAGGACAGGCGCAGGCTGCCATGGGCGATTTCGTGGGGCAGGCCGATGGCCAGCAGCACGTGGGAGGGGTCCAGGCTGCCGCTGGTGCAAGCCGAGCCGCTGGAAGCCTCGACGCCCACCAAATCCAGGCGCATCAGCAAAGCCTCCCCCTCCACATAGCGCACCGACACGTTCACGTTCCCCGGCAGCCGCTCCGTGGCGTGGCCGTTGAGGCGCACCTCGGGAATGGCCTTCAAAATGCCCTGGATCAGCTGGTCCCGCAGGGCGGTCATGCTCTCCTGGTACTCCGGCAGCTCCCGCACCGCCAGCTCGATGGCCTTGCCCAGCCCTACGATGCCGGGCACGTTCTCGGTGCCGGCCCGAAAGCCCCGCTCCTGGGCCCCGCCGTAGAGCAGGTTCTGGATGCGCACGCCCTTGCGGATATACAGGGCCCCCACGCCCTTGGGCCCATGGAACTTGTGGGCCGACAGGCTGAGCATATCCACCTTCCAGTCGTTCACATCCACGGGAATGGCGCCCACGGCCTGGACCGCGTCCGTATGGAAGAGCACCCCCGCCTCCTTGGCGACGGCCCCGATCTGGGCAATGGGCTCCAAAGTGCCGATTTCGTTGTTGGCGGCCATGATGGTAATCAGCACCGTATCCGGGCGGATGGCGCTTTTCACGTCCTGGGGATTCACGCGGCCGTATTCGTCCACGGGCAGGTAGGTCACCTCGTAGCCTTCCTTTTCCATGGCCTCGCAGGTGTGCAGCACCGCGTGGTGCTCCACGCTGCTGGTGATGATATGCTTGCCCTTGGCGGCGTTTTTCAGGCAGGCGCTGCGGATGGCCCAGTTATCGCTCTCGCTGCCCCCGGCGGTAAAATAAATCTCCCGGGGGTCCCCCCCCAAGGCCGCGGCCACCTGCCTGCGGGCGCTTTCCACCGCCTTGCGGGCCTCCCGGCCCGCGCTGTGGATGGAGCTGGGGTTGCCATAGGCCAAGGTGAAATAGGGCAGCATCGCCTCCAGCACCTCCGAGCGGGTGCCGGTGGTGGCCGCGTTATCCATGTAAATCAAGTCCTTCATCGTACCAATGCCTCGCCTTCGCTATCATAAGTCAGCATACCGCCCAAGGTGATCCGGGCCAGCTCGTTGTTGATGGAGTCCGTCAGCCTTTGCCAGACATGGCGCACCGGGCAGCCGCAGGACCGGTCGCAATAGCTTTCCTCGCTCACGCATTCGGTGAGCTCCAGAGGGCCTTCCATGGCGTCCATGATGTCCAGCAAGGTGATGGCCTCCGGGGCCTTGGCGATCTGGTACCCGCCCTGGGCGCCCCGCACGGTGCTCACCAACCCCGCCCGGCGCAGGTTGCCCAGCAGCTGCTCCAGATACTGCTTGGGGACCCCTGTACTGGCGATATTCTGTAGGCTCTGGGGGCCTTTTCCCTGATGCTGCGCCAGATAATACATGGCATAAAGCCCATATTTGCCTCTTGTGGAAAGCTTCATGCCACTCCCCCCCTTCAATACCCGACTATTTTAATCGGGTTTCAAGGGAATAGTAGCACGCTTTGAAATGCTTGTCAACAGGGTTTGTTTGCTTTTTGGAAGATTTTTTGAGGGGGTTTTAAGCCCCGGTACCTCACCACTCCGCGCCGTCCTGGCTGACCAGCCTGGCCTGAACGCCGCCGTCCGCCTCCACCACCATATCCGCCAGCACAGGCCTGCCGGAGAAAGCCTCGCAAACGGCCCCGGGGTTTACCAGCAGCACCCCCTGGGCCTCCTCCAAATGGGACCGGTGCGTATGCCCGTACAGGGCCAGGCCCGCCCCCTTCTCCCGGGCGGTGTACAGAAGCTTCTGGAGCCCCCATTTTACCCGGTGCAGATGCCCGTGGGCGGCGAAAATGCTTAGTCCGTTCACAGTGAAGAACGCCTCCTCCGGAGCAGAGCGGATGGGATCGTTGTTGCCCCGCACCGCGATCCATTCCATCCCCGGGTTTTGGGCCAGCAGCAGGGGTTTCAGCTCCCGGGCATCCTGGATGCCGTCCCCCAGAAACACGAATACGTCAATGGGGCCCCTGGCCAAAGCCGAAGCCGCCACCTTGCGAAGGGTGCCCGCAGCCCCATGGGAATCGGACACCGCCACCACCCGCTTACCCACGGTCAAAACACCTCGCCCAACACCTGTTTCATCTCCCGGGCGGCCCGGGCCCGGTGGCTCACCCGGTTCTTTTCCTCCGGGCTCATCTGGGCAAAGGTCTGCCCGTTTTCGTAGAGAAAGAGGGGATCATACCCAAAGCCGCCCTCCCCCTGAAGCTGGGTCAGCAGAGTGCCGGGGCATTCCCCCTGAACGATGCGGGTTTCCTCCCCGGGCAAGGCCAATGCCATGGCGCAGACGAACTGACAGCGCCGGTCCTGCTGGTTTTCCATGTTTTTCAGCAGCAGCTGGTTGTTCTCCCGGTCCCGGCCATGCTCGCCGGCATACCTGGCGCTGTACACCCCGGGGGCTCCGCCTAAAGCGTCCACCGCCAGGCCGCTGTCGTCGGCCAAGGTGGGCAGCCCTGTGGCCCGCATCACCGCCTCGGCCTTCAGGGCGGCGTTTTCGGCAAAGGTAGCGCCGGTTTCTTCAATACCGCCCTCAAAGCCCGCATCCTTCATGCTCACCACCTGGCAGACGTTGCCGAGGATGGCGGAAAGCTCCTGGAGCTTGTGGGCGTTTTCGCTGGCCACCACCAACCGGGGGGAGGGCAGCAGCCGTACCCCCGCTCCCTCCAAAGCCAAGCGCTGGGTCCGCATCAGCAAACGGATACCCCGGCGGGCCTGGGTGATGAGGGTGTTCATCTCCCTTTGGGTAAAGGGGCGGCCCTCGCCGGTGCCCTGGATTTCAATGAACTCCCCCTGCTGGTTCATCACCAGGTTCATGTCCACCTGGGCGTCCCGGTCCTCGCCGTAGCAGAGATCCAGCATGGGCTGGCCTTCCACGATGCCCCCGCTGATGGCGGCCACCTGCCCCACCAAGGGGTTTTCCTCCAGCAGCCCCCTGCGCATCAGCTTGTCCACCGCCAAGGCCAGGGCCACATAGGCCCCGGTGATGGAGGCGGTGCGGGTACCGCCGTCCGCCTGGAGCACGTCGCAGTCCAAGGTGATGGTGCGCTCCCCCAGCTTCTTCATATCCACCGCCTGGCGCAGGGCCCGGCCGATGAGCCGCTGAATCTCCACGCCCCGCCCATCCTTCTTGATGCCGTCCCGGGCCTTGCGCTGTCCCGTGGAGGCGGGCAGCATGGCGTATTCCGCCATCACCCAGCCCTGGCCCATACCCCGCAGAAAGGGGGGCACCGTTTCCTCCAGGCTGGCGGTGCAGATGACCCGGGTTTTCCCGGTGCTGATGAGGCAGCTTCCGTCGGCGGTTTCCACAAAGCCCGCCTGGATGTGACAGGGCCTGGGCTCAGAAAAAGCCCGTTGATCGACGCGTTTCATGGCATGCTCCTTTGGGCCGGATCTCCATAGGGAAAGGAGCGGCCTTGGCAAGTCGCTCCTTATTCCCACAGGCGGGATTATTATATTGTTTTTTGGGGGGGATGTAAAGGTGCAATGCCTGATCTTAGTCCATCTCCACCACCCCGGGATACTGGGCGATGACCTCCTCCTCCTCGTTGATAAAGGTGGCGACGCTCTCGGTCTGGGCGCTCAGGGGTTTTCCCTCCACCAGCAGCTGTACTTTCTTCACCCCGGGGAACTGGGAGCAGGTGAACAGGATGGCCCGGATGGTCTGCCGGCCGCCGTCGCTCTGGTCCAGGGCCTGCTGGAACTCCTTGGAGAAGTCCACCGTCACCAGCCCATCCTTCATGGTTACGCTACGCACCCCGGAGTTCTGGGGCAAAGCCCGCTCCAGGCCGCTATCGTTTCTGGGGCCTTTAGCCAATTCCACCATGGCGGTGGTGGGGTCCGCGTCGCTGAAAACGGTGCGGGTGATGGGCACCAGCAGCCGCCCGGTTTGGGAGGGGAAGTACAGCTGCACCAGGTTGCCGCCCTGCCCAAGGGTTTCCACGCTTTCCAGATTCACGACGCTCTGGGAAAACACGCTGCTGACGTCTGTGCCGTAGGTGAGCTTGCTGCGCTTTTGCCCGTCAAA
>JARKQO010000292.1 GCA_029974855.1 Eubacteriales bacterium | reverse complement strand
CCCATGGGTACGACACGGTGATGGAGGAGGATGGAGGAAGCCTGTCCCAGGGGCAGAAGCAGCTGCTGTGCATCACCCGGGTGATGCTGGCCTTGCCTCCCATGCTGATTCTGGACGAGGCTACCTCCTCCATCGACACCCGGACCGAGCTGGAGGTACAGGCGGCCTTTGACCAGCTGATGCAAGGCCGCACCAGCTTTGTGGTGGCCCACCGGCTTTCCACCATCCAGAACGCGGATCAGATTTTGGTGATGGACAAAGGCCGCATTGTGGAGCGGGGCACCCATAAGGAGCTCATAGAGCAAAACGGCTTCTATGCCAGGCTGTATCACAGCCAGTTTGCCGGATAGGGCCTTGAGAGCCCTTGAGATCGGCATGAAGACCGGCACGAAAAAAGCCCCGCAAGAGGGCTTTTTTCGTATGAAGCTTGTAGCCTTATTCCTCCACCTGGATCACGGACACCGGGCAGGACTGCTCCGCCTCCCGGGCGGAGGCCAGGTTTTTGTCCGTAACGGGGCCGTAGACCTCCGCCAGGTTGTCGTCCGCCAGGCGGAACACCTCGGGGCAGATGTCGCAGCACAGACCGCATCCAATGCATCCGTCACGATCGATCGTTGCCTTCATGGAAAAACCCTCCTTATACCGTAGTGTAATCCCGGACAGCTGGTTTCATGTCCCGGGCCTTACTCCAAAATATCGCCCGCGGTGCTGAAGGTGACCTTTTGCCAGGGGATCATCTTGCCACAGTTTTGCAAGGCGTTGACCACCGCACGCTCCAGGCCCCCGCAGCAGGGCACCTCCATGCGCACCACGGTGACGGACTTGATCTGGTTGCCCTTGAGGATGGCGGTAAGCTTCTCGCTGTAATCCCCCTCGTCCAGCTTGGGGCAGCCGATGATGGTGATTTTGTTGCGCATGAAATCCTGGTGGAAGTTGGCATGGGCATAGGCGGCGCAGTCCGCGGCCACCAGCAGGTGGGCATTATGAAAATAAGGGGCGTTTATAGGTACCAGCTTCATCTGCACAGGCCATTGGTTCAACTGGCTGGCGTTCTCCGCCGGGGATGGAGCGGAATGGGGGTTGGCAGAAGCCTGGGCCGGGGCATGGCCCTGGCGCTGAATGGCGCGGGCCCGGCTGCCCGGGCAGCCCCCGGCGGGAGGCCCGGCGTGGGTGGCGGCCTTGTCCTGATTGCGCTTCACTTCTTCCTCATTATAAGCCAGGGCTTCCCGTTCCTCAAAGCTGATGGCCCCGGTGGGGCAAACGGGCAGGCAGTTCCCCAGGCCGTCGCAATAATCGTCCCGCAGCAAAACCGCCTTGCCATCCTCCATACCGATGGCCCCTTCATGGCAGGCCGACACACACAGGCCGCAGCCGTTGCATTTTTCCCGGTCAATATGAATGATCTGTCGAATCATCGTAAGCACTTCCTTTCCTTGGGTCGGATTCATCATACCCGGTTTTGAGGCAATGTTCTGTGGTAAAAACCACAAAAACAGATTTTTCGATAAAGATAGACAACAAAAAACGACCCGCCTGAACGAATCGAAGCGGACCGCTTTTGGCAGGGGCAGAAGGACTCGAACCCTCAACAAAGGTTTTGGAGACCCACGTGTTACCATTACACCATGCCCCTTTGGAACAACCGTAACAGAGTATACAACAGGTTTTCATCCCTTGTCAAGCTGAAATCCAAAGAAAACAAGAAATCCCCGGCAAGTCCTCCCCGGTTTTTTGCGAATGGGGGAGCGGGCCCATCGCCATGCCAGGGGGTTTATGGTATAATCAGGTCAGAAATGGCAAAGAGGAGGAACGGTATGCGCATTTGCATTCAGAATATCGTCATGACCCCGGGGGTTTACCAGACGGACCGGCACGTTCCCTTTGTGCCGGAGGCGCAAATTCATATTGAGGGGAACCGCATTGTCTACGCGGGCAAAAGGGAGGAAGCCCCGGCCTTTGAGGCGGACCGGGTGATCGACGGCGGCGGAGCCCTGGCCATGCCCGGGCTGTGCAACATGCATACCCACACGCCCATGACCTTGCTGCGCAACGTGGGTGGCGGCCTGCGCCTGGAGGATTGGCTGCACAAGGCCATCTTCCCCCTGGAGGCCGGCCTCACGGACGAGGCTGTGCGGGCGGGGACGGATTTGGGCATCCTGGAGATGCTTTCCTTTGGCATCACTTCCTTTTGCGATATGTATATGCATATGGACGCGGTGGCCGAAGGGGTACGGGACAGCGGCATGCGGGCTTTGCTGGGCCACGGCATCGTGGACTTTGACGAGAGCTGCGCGGATTTGGAGCCGGGCATCGCCTTTGCCCGAAAGTGGCACAAAGCCGCCGGGGACCGGATCCGGGTCAGCCTGGACCCCCATTCGGAAGGAGCCACCACCCAGGTCCTGATGCGCAAGGTGGGCAAATTTGCCGGGGAACTGGGCCTGCCCATCCATGTGCACGTCAGCGAAACCAAGTTTGATGTGGACGGCTGTATGGAGCGCCACGGCATGACCCCGCCCCAATACCTGGACAGCCTGGGCCTGCTGGAGTATCCCATCATCGCGGCCCATTGCGTCTGGTTTACCCCGGAGGACATCGCCCTCTTCGCCCGAAAGGGCTGCACCATTGTCCATAACCCCGTCAGCAATCTGAAGCTGGCCAGCGGCGTGGCCCCCATCCAGAAGATGCTGGAGGCAGGGTGCAAGGTGGCCATCGGCACGGATGGGGTGGCCAGCAATAACAACCTGAACCTGTGGGAGGAAATGCGGCTGATGCCTTTGCTGCAAAAGGGCACCATGCTGGACCCCACCATCGTGCCCCCGGCCCAATGCCTGGCTGCGGCCACCACCGTGGGGGCGGCGGCCATGGGCTATCCGGACCTGGGCCTGCTGAAGGAGGGATACCTGGCGGATTTGATTTTGGTGGATTTGCGCCAGCCCGGCATGGTACCCGTGAACGAGTTGGAAGACGGTCTCATCTATGCCACCCAGGGCTCCTATGTGAAGCTGACCATGGTGGACGGCCAGGTGCTGTACCAAAACGGGGAGTATTTTACTTTGGATAAGGAAGCCACCTTGGCCCGGGGAGCCCGGGCCGCCCAGGAGCTGGCGGACAGGGCCAAAAACCGGGCCTGAGGGCTGCCCGGCAAAATGACGACGGATGGTACGGTATGAAAGTTTTGGTGGTTTGCCAGCATTACGCGCCGGAGCCCTTTCGCATCACGGAAATCTGCGAGGATTTGGCGGCCCGGGGCCACCAGGTGGTGGCGGTGGTGGGCCTGCCCAACTATCCCTCCGGCATCGTCCCCAAGGAATACAAGCGGTTCCGCCGCCGCCGGGAGAAAATCAACGGCGTTGAGATTCGCCGCTGCTTTGAAATCGGCCGCAGAAATACCAAGCTGGGCCTGGCTATCAACTATGTGAGCTACATGGTGTCCGCCTGTTGGAAGGTGCTGTGGCTGAAGCGGGACTATGACGTGATCTACGCCTATTCCACCTCCCCGGTGCTGATGTCTTTGCCTGCGGCTTTGCTGCGCTGCTTCACCCCAAAGAAGCTGGTGATCTATGTGCTGGACATCTGGCCCGCCTGCCTGGCGGCCATGGGGGTATATGAGGGCTCGCTGCTGTACGCTTTCATGAAGCGGGTCAGCAAATGGGTCTATGGCAAGGCGGATTATATGCTGGTTTCCTCCCAGCGCTTTCGGGGCTATTTGGCGAAGGTGCACGGCATTCAGGCGCCGGAGGAAAGCTACCTGGCCCAGTTTGCGGACGCCCAGTTCGACGCTTTGCCCAAGGGGGAGCCCGCCTCTGGGTTGCAGTTGGTATTCGCGGGGAACATCGGCCGGGTGCAGGGGGTGCAGACCCTTTTGCGGGCGGCGGAGCTGCTGTGGCAGGAGGATATCCACTGGCATTTTCTGGGGGACGGGGCGGACTATGAGCAGTGCGTGGCCTTGAAGGAGGAGTTGGGCCTTCAGAAAAATGTCACCTTCTATGGCCGCCGGCCCCTGGCGGATATGCCCGCTTTCTACGCCATGGCAGACGCTATGCTGGTGAGCATGCGGGACGACGTCAGCGTGAACGATACCTTGCCCGGTAAGGTGCAAAGCTATATGGCGGCTGGGAAGCCGGTTTTGGGCTCCATCGCCGGGGAAACCCCGCTGATTCTGAAAGAGGCGGCCTGCGGCCTCTGCGCCCCCCCGGAGGACCCCCAGGCCTTTGCCCAAGTGGTGCGGGAGTTTATGGCTTCGCCCCTGAAAAAGCAGATGGGGGAGAACGCCAAGGCCTATTGCCAGCGGCATTTCTCCAAAAAGGGACATATGGACAGGCTGGAGGGCCTGCTGCTTTCCCTGAGCGGCAAGGAGGGATAGGGTGCGGGTTTTTCAGCTGAATACCTTTTGCGGCGTCAAAAGCACAGGGCGCATTGTAGCCAGCATCGCTGAGCTGCTGGAGCGGCAGGGGGATCTATGCCGCATCGGCTTTGGGGCGGAGGAGACCTCCCCCGGAGCCCAGCGCTTCGCCTACCGGGTGGGAACCCCGCTGGAGCGGAAAATCCACGGGGCCATCCGCAAATTTTTGGACATGGAGGGATACGGCAGCCGGCTGGCTACCCGGCGGCTGATCCGGGAGATAAAGCGCTTCCGCCCGGATGTGATCCATCTGCACAACCTCCACGGCTGCTACCTGAACCTGGGCATGCTGTTCCGGTATTTCAAAAAGAGCGAAACGCCCTTGGTGTGGACCCTCCATGATTGCTGGCCCTTTACCGGGCATTGCGCCTATTTTGAGTTTGTGGGCTGCGAAAAATGGGAAGCCCGCTGCCATGCCTGCCCCCAGCTTCGCAGCTATCCCACCTGCCTTTGGTGGGATGGCTCCCGGCGCAATTTCCGCCATAAGAGAAGGCTGTTTACCGGGCTGCCGAATCTCACCTTGGTGCCCCCCTGCCACTGGCTGGAAGGGCTGCTGGGCAGGTCCTTCCTGAAGGAATACCCGGTGCGGGTGATTGAAAACGGCGTGGACCGGAGCGTGTTTCATCCCGCTGGGCCGGAGGAGTGCCAGGCTTTGGCCCAGCGGCATGACTTGGCGGGCAAGCAGGTGATATTGGCCGTGGCGGCTGAATGGGACGAGCGCAAGGGCCTGCGGTATCTGCTCCAGGCCGCCTCCTTGCTGGGGGAGGAGTTTCGGGTGGTGGTGCTGGGGCTGAGCCCTCAGCAGATTGCGACCCTGCCAGAGGGCGTACTGGGGCTGGCGGCCACCGGCAGCGCCCGGGAACTGGCTGCCTGGTATTCCTTGGCCCGGTGCCTGGCCAACCCCACCATGGAGGACAACATGCCCTTGGTGAATTTGGAGGCATTGGCCTGCGGTACCCCGGTGGCGGTGTTTGCCACAGGAGGCTGCCCGGAGGCGGTGGACGAGACCTGCGGCCGGGTGGTGCCCCAGGGGAACGCGGAGGCCTTGGCCCAGGCCATCCGGGAGCTGGCATCAAGCAAAGAAGCCATGGCAGGGGCCTGCCTGGCCCGGGCCGCCCGGTTTGACAGCGAGGGGGCCTATCAAAAATACCTGGCCCTATACAAGGAGCTTTGCCCATGAACCTTCTGTTTGCGACGCTGCTGTATCCCCCTGAAACCCTGGAACAGGTGAGCCGCGATTCCAAGGACGGTCTGCAAAACCAGATCAACAGCTATCAGTGGGCCTGTATCGACGGTCTCCGGCAGAATCTGGCGGAGGGGGAACGGCTGGACATCCTCAACGCTTTGCCTGTGGGCATCTTTCCCACCAAGTATAGAAGGCTTTGGCTGCCCTCCCGGCGGAGGGAAAGCTTTGTGGAACTGGGCAGCCTGAACCTGCCCTTCTTCAAGCAGCGGGCCCGGCGGAGAAAAGCGGCCCGGGCCATTGTGGCCTGGGCCAAGGAAAGCCCGGAGAACCGGCATATTTTGGTGTATACCCTGTACCTTCCCTACATGCAGGCCGTGGCAAAGGCCAAGAAGCGCTTTGGGGACCTGAAGGCCAGCGTCATCGTCACGGACCTGCCCAACGAGATGGGCATCTCCTCCGGGCGGCAGGGGCTGATGAAGCGCTTGGAATATGCCATGGGGGACAAACGCATCCGGCTGTGCGGCGCTTTTGACGGCTTTGTGCTGCTGACGGAGCCTATGGCCGAAGCCCTGCCCATCCAGGGAAAGCCCCGGATGGTGCTGGAGGGGTTGATTCTACCTCCCAAGCGGGAGGCGGAGGAAGAAGAAGCACAGGAGGCACAGAAAGATACCCTTCCTGTGGCGCTGTATACCGGAACCCTGAACCGGGAGCTGGGCATCGGCGAGTTGCTGGAGGCTTTCCAGGAGCTTCCCCAGTGCCGGCTCTGGCTCTGCGGCACAGGGGACATGGAGGAAAAGGCCTGGCAGGCAGCCCAGGCCTTTCCCAACATTCGCTATTTCGGTTTTGTGAGCCAGGGGGAAGCCCTGGCCTTGCAAGCCCGGGCGGACATCCTGATCAATCCCCGCAGCGGCAAGGGCCTGTTCACCCGGTATTCTTTTCCCTCCAAAACCCTCGAATATATGCGCTCCGGCAAGCCGGTGCTCTGCTATCCCCTGGAGGGAATCCCCAGGGAATACGATCCCTATTTGACCTATATCCGCCAGGAGGGCGCCCAGGGGATCCGGGAGGCGGTCCAGGGGCTGCTTGCCATGCCCGGGCCCCGGCGGGAGGAACTGGGGAAGGCTGCCCAGGCCTATGTACTGACCCGGAAGAACCCCAAGGTGCAATGCCAAAAGCTGCTGGGGTTTTTGCGGGGGTTGTCAGGATAGGGGAAAGTGGTGGAACTGCTGGGTTTGCTTGGCCGCCTCCGTCATGCGCTTGATCACCGCGTCATACTGCCTGTGTTGGGCCTGATGGAAGGTCAGGGGAGCTGAGGTGGGCTGGGGGGCAGATGGGGTATGGGAGACAGGTGTGGCGTGGGAGACAGTTGGGCTATAAGGGGTGTGCTTGGTGGTCTCCCGGTGCTTGGGCGGCTCCGGTGGGTCCATGGCCATCTCCGGGGTGGTTTCCACCTCCCCGTTGATATAGGGAAGCCGGGTGTTTTGAAACTCCAACCAGCGCTCCAGCTGCTCCCTGCTGGACAGGGCCGCAAAAGGAGAATATTGCCTGCTCATTTATGAATCCCTCCTTAGGTTTGGTCTCATCTTCACCATACGCCGGCGGCATGGAAAGGTGTGGCTCCGCATGAAAAATCCGGTTTTGGGCATACTGGAACCATCAACCAGGGGGGTGGCGCATGCTGAGGGCCGCGATAGACTACCGGCGTGAAAAAAAAGCCCTGCGGAAGCGGATGAGTGCCTTGGCTTGGAACCGGTGGCGCAACACGCTGTTATATGTGGAAAAAAAGCATTGGTGGGAGAGCTAGCAAAGGGACTTGGAAAAACGGAACCCATGCAAAAACGCCGGGGGCGCAATGCGCGCCTCCGGCGTTTTTGAGTAGCCTTATTGCTTCCGGCACAGCTCCCGGGCGATGTGGGCCCCCAGCCTGGCATTGTGAAGCACCAGCTGAATGTTGGCTTCCAGGGACTTCCCCTGGGTCAAGGTCTTTACCCGGTCCAAGAGGAAGGGGGTGATGTCCTTGCCCTTCACGCCCCGGTTCTCCGCGTCCTGAAGAGCCTCGTCAATGTGAGCGGAGATCACCTCCTCCGGCATGGAGAACTCCTGGGGAATGGGGTTCACGATGAGCATGCCGCCC
>JARKQO010000420.1 GCA_029974855.1 Eubacteriales bacterium | reverse complement strand
CGGCCCCGGGGGTCCGCCAGGCCCGGCTGGAGCTGACCCTGGCGGTGAAGCGCACCCTGTTAAACGCGTTGTTCCTCATCGGCATGGTCGCCCCGGAACGGTTGTCAGCCCTATGAAGCCGTTGCGGGAGATCACCAGCGCCAAGAACCCCCAGGTATTGGCCGCCAAGGCCTTGGCCACCCCCAAGGGCCGCCGGGACCAAGGGGCCTTCCTGTGCGAGGGGGAGCATATGGTGGGGGAGGCCCTTGCCATGCGCCCCCAGGCCGTGCGGGCCCTGTTTGTGATGCCGGAAAAGCGGGACTGGCTGGCGGACAAGCTGCAAGGCATGGACTTGGGTACCGCCCAGCGCCCGGCGGCTCTGTATGCCGTGGAGGAGTATGTGCTGGCGGCCATCTCCCAGGTCAAAACCCCCCAGGGCGTCGCGGCGGTGGTGGAGCTTCCCCTTTCGCTGAAGTGGAACAGCCCGGAAGGCCTTGACTCCCTGGGAAACCGCGTCATTTTGCTGGAAAACCTCCAGGACCCCGGCAATGTGGGGACCATTTTGCGCACCGCCGACGCGGCGGGCTTCACCGGCTGCATTTTGGCCGGGGATAGCGCGGACCCCTTTGCCCCCAAGGCCCTGCGGGCCACCATGGGCAGCGTGTTCCGGGTGCCCCTGGCCCAGGTCCAAAGCGGCCCGGAGGCCGCCGAAGTATTGAAGGCCCGGGGCTACGGGATTGTGGCGGCCCTGCTGGAGGGGGAACCCTTCTATAAACGCCCGCCCCTTCCCCCCAAGGTCTGCCTGCTGATCGGCAACGAGGGGGCGGGGCTGTCCCCGGCTCTGGCCGAGGCCGCCACGTACCGTTACGCTTTGCCCATGCGGGGCGGGGCGGAATCCCTCAACGCTGCGGTGGCCGCCGCTGTCATGATGTATGAGATTGTGAACCGGGGGTAGGGGAAGGCCTTTTTTCATTATGATAAATGATGGGTCCAGGGCACCGACAGTGAGCGTGTGCCCAGTGGGCACTGCCGCGTAGCGGCAAGCGAACGAGAGGTGGGGCCTGAGGCGAGCAGCCGAGCGGCAGTGAAGGCTGCGACGACCGAAGGGCCGGACCGAAGTCCCTGGTAGGGTTTCAGGGGCGACGCCCCTGAAAAAAGCCACCGCCTACACAATCCTCACCCGATACTTCCTGAGCCAGTACTCCACCTGCAACAAATACGCGATGGTCTGGGGCCCGGTCATGAGCTGCCCGTACCAGTTCTGCTGGGGCTCCCGGTCCAGAAGGCGGGCGGCCTCCTCCCTGTTTACCATGGTCCACAGGGGCGAGCCCGGGGTATTCAGCAGATCCTGGAGCCGGTCCTTCACCAGCGCCGCGTAGGCCGGGTTGTGGGTCTTGGGGTAGGGGCTCTTCTTGCGCAGGCGCACCTTTTCCGGAAGGATGCCGGCCATGGCCTGCCTCAGAAGCCCCTTCTCGTAGCCGCCCAGCTCCTTCATGGGCCAGGGCGTGGCGTACAGGTACTCCGCGATCCGGTGGTCGCAGAAGGGCACCCGCACCTCCAGGCCGCAGTACATGCCCATCCGGTCCTTGCGGTCCAGCAGCGTCTGCATGAACCAGCCGAAGTTGAGCCCCGTCATCTCCCGCATGCGCCGTTCGCCTTCGCCGGTTTCCGGCAGAACGTGGGCCTCCAAAACCGCCGCGCGGTAGCGCTCCTCCACGAACTGGGCCGGGTCCAGGCCGCCCAGCGCGTCCCTTTGGAGCAGCGAGGCCCGAAAGGCCGTGGATTGTGCCCAGGGAAAGCCCTGTTGGGCCAGGATCTCCGGGTCCCGGTACCAGGGGTAGCCGCCGAAGATTTCGTCGGCGCACTCCCCGGAAAGGGCCACCGTGATATCCTGCCGCACCTTTTTGCAAAACAGCAGCAAGGAGCTGTCCACGTCCGCCATGCCGGGCAGGTCCCTGGCGTCCACCGCGTCGTACAGCCCGTCGGCCAGCTCCTGGGTGTCCAGCTCGATCCGGTGGTGGCGGCTGCCCAAAGCCTGGGTCATGATACCGATGTACTCATCGTCGCTGTTGGGCTGGAAGCGGGAAGCCCGGAAGTACCGGTCATTGTCCCGGTAGGTCACGGAGAAGGTGTCAAGGGTTTCCCCCTTTTCCCTCAGGCCCTGGGCCGCCACCGCCGCCAGGATGCTGGAATCCAGCCCGCCGGAGAGAAAACAGCCCACCGGCACGTCCGATACCAGCTGCCGCCGGATGGCGTCCGTCACCAGTTCCCGCACTGTGGTCACGGTGGTGTCCAAATCATCCCCGTGGACCCGGTCCGTCAGCCTCCAGTAGGGTTCCAGGGACAATTGCCCCTTCTCATAATAGCCCCGCCAGCCGGGCCGCACCTCCCGGACGCCCTCGAATACGCCGCAGCCGGGGGTGCGTCCCGGCCCCAGCAGCATGATCTCCCCCACCCCTTGGGCGGAGAGGACCGCCTCCATGCCCGGATAGGCCAGAAGGGTCTTGATCTCCGAGGAAAACAGGAACGTCTCCCCTGACCGCGCATAAAAAAGCGGCTTTACGCCGATGCGGTCCCGGGCCAGAAACAGCCGCCGCGCCCGCTGTTCATACACGCCGAAGGCGAAAATTCCGTTGAGCCTCTCCACGCAGGCGGCCTTCCACTGGGCGTAGGCGTGCACAAGCACCTCCGTGTCCGAGCGGCTGGTGAACGCATGCCCCAAGGAAATAAGCTCCCTTTTCAGCTCCTCGGTGTTGTACAGCTCCCCGTTGTAGACCAAACTGTAGGTTTCTCCCTCCCAGTCCAAAAACATGGGCTGCCGCCCATGCAACAGGTCCACCACCGACAGCCGCCGGTGCAGCAAAGCCGCCCCTGTGCCCAGCCACAGCCCTTCCTGGTCCGGTCCCCGCCGCGCCATGGTCTCCAGCATCGGCCCATAGGCGTTCTCATCACTCCGGCCTATGATCCCCGCGATTCCGCACATCGTACCGCCTCCTTCTCATCGCATGCCCTAGGGTATGCGCTCCTCACGGGGAGAGTGCGGGGGATTTTTTCACCGGTGTATGCATGATTTGTAACAAAACGGTGGAAGCTTCTGGTAGGCCGGGACTTCCCCGGGAGAAGCAATCGGGCTGTTTGCCGCCGCCCCGGGGCCCTTGCTCCGGGGGATCCCCGGGGTCCCGGCCCCCTCCCCGGGGCGCTCCGGCAGCAAAATGCACTTGTGGACTTTTGGGATTCTTGGTATAATAAAAAGTGGCATTTGTTGCATTTATTTGCGTTTTTTGCTGCCATCACCCCGATTCATGGTTCTTTGCCCATTCCGCCGAGGGCATGTCCTTGAACGTCAGGATAAGGAGTGCAAGATCTTGAGCGATTTGAACCGCAACAATCCCAAAGGCAATCCCATGGATGAAAATGGGATGCAACCCCAGGGGCGCAATCCCTGGCAACGGCCGGACCGCCCCGCCCCCTACGATGATCCCCAGGCCGTGGCCCCCGCCGACGGAGGCCTGGACTATTCGGCCTGGCGCAGGCCTTCTCCCCCCAAGGCCCCGTCCCTTTTCGCGGAGGAACCGGCTCCCTACGGGGCGGAGATGCTGCAAGGGGGCGTACCCCTGTATGCCGCCTCCCAGGCCATGGACGCCGGGGACGACTTTGCCCGCCAGGGGCAGGACGCCCCCACCCGCGTCGGCAGGCCCGCTTTGTCCTCCCAGATGGTGAGCAAGCGCAAAACCGTGGAGCGGAGCAACCGCCCCGCCTTTGCCCCGCCCTTCCCCACGGGGGAGCGGACCCCGGGCCAGGAGGACTCCTTCCCTGTGGAGCCGCCCCAGGCCCCCGGGGCCTCCCCCTTTGCCGCGCTCCGGCAGCAACCCCTCCTGGAGGAAGCCATGCAAAGCCCGGAAGGCCCCCGCAGCCGCCGGGCAGGCCGGGTGGCACGCCATCAGGGCATGGAAGGGGGCATTCCTTCGGATGCCGTCCCCCCGGCCTTCCCTCAAACCCGGGAGCCTCTTCCTGCCTTTCATCCCTCTCCCAACGCCTTTGATTCCTTCCATGAGGAGGAAAGCGACTTTCAGGAGGAGGAAGCCCCCAAGGCCCCCCGCCGCCCCGCCGTGCCCGGGGAGCGCTATACCGGGGCCCGTACCGCCATGCCCACCAGCGGCGCTCCCGTGCTTCGCAGCCAGGTGGGGGCGTTGCCCCGGGAGCAGGAAGGCCCCGGCAGCCTGGGGGATAAGGCCCGGCAAGCCCGGGATCGGGCGATGGGGGAAAGCCCCCGCCCCGGCCAGCGGCCGCCCCAGGAGGGCAGGGGCCAGCGGCCCCCCATGGGCCCCAGGCCCCAAGGACCCCAGGACGGCCCCGCCCGGCAGAGCATTCCCAGGCCCCAGGGCGCGCCCGGCCAGCGGCCGCCCCAGGCCCCAGGGCCCCGGCCCCAGCGGCCCCCGGAGGACATGCGCCGCCGGGAACCCCAGGGGGAGGACCGCCGCAGGCCCCTCCCGGGCTATGAGGGAGAGGGCGCGGCCCTGGCCCGCCGCCAAGCGGCCCCGATCCGCCCCCTGCCCCAGTTTGAGGAAGACAGCCAGCGCTATGGGACCCCCCGCCGGGAGGAAAACGGCCGGGGCAAGCCTGCCGCCTCGGTGCGGCGGCCCCGCTATGATTTTGAGGACGAGGAGGACGTGGCTCCCCGCCGCCGGCGGGGCTGCCTGGTTCCCGTGGTGATTTTGCTGCTGGTGCTGGGGGTGGCCCTGGCCGGCGTCTGGCTGCCCGACTGGAACGCGATAGGCGGCCCTGTGGGCACTACGTTGGGTGGAATCAAGGCCTCCCTTTCGGACCTGGGGGATACGGTCATCGGGGTATTCTCCCCCGGCGGCCCCCGAATCACCAGCTTCACCGCGTCCCCCGCCGAGGGCAGCGCGCCGGCCTCCTTGGTCTTTAGCGTGCAAACCTCCACACGGGTAAAGGATTTGCGCTTTGTGGACGAGCAGGGGAACGTGCTGCTGGAAAAGACGGTGACAGACCAGGACCTGCTGCAGCGCACCGTGATCCAAAACAACAAAAATCTCATCTGGAGCGTCCCCTACACCATGGAGGAGGCCTATACCGGCGTGGTGACGGCGCAGACGCTGCTGAAAAACGGCCAGTGGGATGAGGGCATGGTCCTGTCTTCTCCCCTGCGCATCTCCCCCCCGGTGCAGATGCTTCCCCTGGTGAGCAACTTCACCAGCGACACCACCGAGGGGCCCGTTCCCGCCACCATCCGCTTCACGGCCCAAACCAGCCCCGACGTGGTGGCGGTGCGGGTGGTGGACACCTATGGCGGCACTTTGGTCTCCCACAGCCTGGGGGACGGCGTTACCGAGCAGGGCAGCGTCACCGAGGCGGACCAAAGCCTCACCTGGGAGCTGAGCGCCGATGTGGACATGGCCTATGAAGGCGACTATACCTTGCAATACCAGACCATCGACGATTTGAACTTCACCGATTCCAGCTATTCCGTCTATGTGGAGCTCAGCGAGCCCCTGTCCCCGGAGGAGGCCGCAAAGGCCCAGCAGGGGGGCGACGCCTTGCCTGCCATGGCCTCCGCTGGCACTGTGGGCGAGCCTGGGGACCAGGACGCTGCCGGCCAGGGAGAGGCCCTTCCCCAGGAGGGTCTCCTTCCCACCCAGCCCCCGGCTCCGGCCACCCCGGCTCCCACCCCCGCGCCCACGCCTCTGCCCCCCCTGACGGTCCAGGCGGATGAAAGCGCGCTGCCCTCGGCCATCAGCCTGAAGCAGACGGTGTACAACGAGCAAAAAACCACCGATTCCTATAGCCGGGCCAAGCCCCTGGGCATGCTGGACCCCTTCAACTACGCCGTGTGGAAGCAAAGCGGCGTGCTCACCTTCCGCAGCGGCCCCTTCCGGCAGAACGCCGCCTACGGCACGGTGAACGTGTCCGAAAACACCCTGACCGAGCTGTGGAAGGTGCCCGTGGGCAGCAAGAAGCTCAGCAAGTCCACGGTGTACGGCATCGGCTGGCCGGGCCAGCCCCTCATCGTGAAGTGGCCCACGGAGGTGCGCAACCTCATGAACCTGAACGATGAGAAGAAGAACACCACCGCCCTGAAGGAGGTCATTTTGGGAGGCCAGGACGGCCTGATCTACTTCCTGGACCTCACCGACGGGCAGGAGACACGGGAGGCCATCGACATGGGCGCGCCCAGCGGCGGCGGCGCTTCTATCGCCACCAACGGCACCCCCCTTCTGGGCGTCGGGCAGAGCCACAGCAACCTGGCAAACAAGCAGGTATCCAATGGATACCACCTCTTCAACCTCATCAACGGCAAGGAGCTGTACCTGCTGGACGGCAGGGACAAGGCCGCCAGCACTAACTACAGCGGAGCCAGCGGCGCGGCCCTCTTTGACAAGCAGACCCAGACCCTGATCCAGGGCGGCCAAAACGGCGTGCTCTATACCGTGGAGCTGAACCAGGACTTCGACCACGTGGCCGGCACCCTGAAGGTCGCCCCGGCGGTTCAGCGCTACAAGACCCTGGCCGCCAAGCAGGACAAAAAGCGCGCCAACATCGACGCCAGCGTGGCCATGTACGACCACTTCGTGTTCTACGGGGACGAGGCGGGGGTACTCCAGTGCCTGGACATCAACAGCCTTTCCCCGGTGTGGGCCGTGAAAACCGGGGACGATATCAACGCCACCCCCGCCCTGGACTTTGAGGAGGCCACCCAGAAGCTGGCCCTGTATACGGGCAACACCATCGTGTACCAGGGCAAGAGCGGCGTTTGCACCATCCGCCGCTACAACGCCCTCACCGGGGCCGAGGAATGGGCCTACGAGGTGCCGGAGCTGGACTACACCACGGAGTTTATGATCGGCTGCATGGCCAGCCCCGTGGTGGGGGAAAACGCCATCGACGACCTGGTGATCTTCACCGTCAACAATGGCAAAAGCGGCAGCCGGGTCATCGCCCTGAAGAAGACAGACGGCAGCGTGGCCTGGACCCAGGACCTGGAGTCCCAAAGCGAATCCAGCCCTGTGGCGGTGTATTCCGACAGCGGCGAAGCCTGGCTGGTCCAGGCGGAGCATAACGGCAAGGTGCACCTGATGAACGCCGAGACCGGCGAAATCCTGAACACCTTGCAGCTGGAAGGCGAAATCGAGGCCTCCCCCGCCGTGTACCGGGATATTCTGGTCATCGGCACCACGGGCAAGGATACCGGGGCCATCTACGGCATCAGGATCCAGTAACTGGGGCCATTCCCTGAAGCCAATACGAAAGCGGTGATTTCATGAGGATCTATTTGGACGCCATGGGGGGCGACCACGCCCCAAGGGCCGTGGTGCAGGGCGCGCTGGAAGCGCTGGAGAAGCATCCCGCTTTGACCTTGGAATTGGGCGGGCCCATCGCCATCGTCCAGGGCGAGGTGGACCGGGTGTTCGCCCAGGCCCCCGCCGGGGTCCGGCAGCGGGCCATCCTCACCGATTGCCCCGAGGTGATTGACAACACCGAGGCCCCGGTGATGGCGGTGCGCAAGAAAAAGGGCAGCGCCGTGGTGGACGGCATGCTGAAGCTGAAGGACGGCTCGGTGGACGCCTTCGTTTCCGCAGGCAGCACCGGGGCCGTGCTGGCCGGGGGCATGTTCCGCCTGGGCCGCATCCCCGGCATCGAGCGCCCGGCCTTGGCCCCCCTGATGCCCAACGGCAAGGGCTTCTTTCTGCTGATCGACTGCGGGGCCAACGTGGATTGCCGCCCGGAGTGGCTGGTGCAGTTCGGCCTCATGGGCACCGCCTACATGCAAGGGGTTCAGGGCATGGACCGGCCCCGGGTGGGGCTGGTGAACAACGGGGCCGAGGCGGAGAAGGGCTGCGCCCTCACCAAGGAGGCCTTTGGCCTGCTGGAGAAGGCGGAGGTGAACTTCGTGGGCAACGTGGAGGCCCGGGAGATCACCCGGGACGTTGCGGACGTGTTGGTCTGCGACGGCTTTGTGGGCAACGTGATCCTGAAGTTCATGGAGGGCGTGGCAGGCACGCTGATGGGCATCATCAAGCAGGAGATCATGGCGGATTTCCGGAGCAAGCTGGGGGGCCTGCTGGCCAAGCCCGCTTTTAAGCGGGTAGCCAAAACCATGGACTACCACGAGGTGGGCGGCGCGCCTTTGCTTGGGGTGCGGGGCAACGTGGTGAAGGCCCACGGCTCCTGTACCGGCCATGCCATGGCCTGCGCCATCGGCCAGGCCGTGAAGATGGTACAGAGCGACGTGGTGGGGAAGATCGAAAAGCTGCTGGTCTGTACGGAAGGGGCTTCCGAATAGATATCGGTGATTTGCAATCATTCAGTACAAGGAGGGCATCCCTATGGTATTTGACAAGGTACGGGATATGATCGCCGCCCAGCTCCAGGTAAACGCCGCGGACATTCGGCCCGAGAGCCGTTTGGTGGAGGATTTGAAGGCCGACAGCGCCAACATCATGGTGATGATTCTGGAGCTGGAAACCCAGTTTGGCCTTGAGGTGGAGGACGAGGTGATCCTGAACCTCAAAACCGTCGGCGACGTGGCCGATTACATCCAGAAGCACCAGTAAGCGGCTGGGCGGCGCTGCCGCCTGTGGCTGCCAGTGGCAATGGGCGGGCGGCGTTGGGTCGCCCGCCCAGCGCGTCTCTCCTGGCGCGGCATCGCGGGATTTTCAAGGGGGTTTACCATGGGCACAGAAACGCTGCAGCAAAACCTGGGCTATTCCTTCCGGGACCGGTCCCTTTTAACCCGGGCGCTGACCCATCCCTCCACCCTTAGCCTGGAGGACAACCAGCGGCTGGAGTTTTTGGGGGACGCGGTGCTGGAGTTTTGCGTCAGCGACTTGCTCTACCGCAAATATCCGGACTGCCAGGAGGGGGAGCTCACCGAGCGCCGGGCGGCCTTGGTGTGCGAGGAAACCCTCAGCTACCTGGCCCAGGGCATCGGCCTGGGCCATGCGTTGCGCATGGGCCACGGGGAGGAGCAGACCAAGGGCCGCCGCAAGCCCTCCATTTTGGCGGACGCCCTGGAGGCGGTGCTGGCGGCGGTGTACCTGGACGGGGGCGTTCCGGCGGCCCAGGCGCTGGTGCAGCGCCTGTATCAGGACGAGGAGGGCCTCTATGCCCTGCGGGGCCGGGACGAGAAGGGGCTTTTGCAGGAATACACCCAGGCCCACGAGCTGGCCTTGCCGGAGTATGCCATTGTGGAGGAGACGGGCCCGGCCCATAACAGGCATTTTGTGGCCCAGGTGAGCGTGCTGGGAAGGCCCGTGGCCACAGGCCGGGGCGCAAGCAAGAAGGCGGCGGAGCAGGCCGCCGCCAAGGCTGCTTTGGCGGCCTATCGCCAGGAATAGGAGGCAGAGGATGAGGCTTACCAGACTGGAAATCTACGGCTTCAAATCCTTTGCCAAGCGCACGGAGATCGTGTTCCCCCAAAACGTCACGGGCATCGTGGGGCCCAACGGCAGCGGCAAGAGCAACATCAGCGACGCGGTACGCTGGGTGCTGGGGGAGCAGAGTGCCAAGACCCTCCGGGGCAACAGCATGGTGGACGTGATTTTCAACGGCACCCAGACCAAGAAGCCCATGAACTACTGCGAGGTCATTCTGGTTTTTGACAACGGGGACCGGCAGCTGCCCATCGACTTTGCGGAGGTGTCCATCACCCGCCGGGTGTACCGCAGCGGCGACAGCGAATACCAGATGAACGGGGCCACCTGCCGCCTGAAGGACATCGTGGAGCTGTTCCGGGACACGGGGGTGGGCAAGGAAGGCTATTCCATCATCGGCCAGGGCCGCATCGACGAGATTTTGAGCCAGCGCAGCGAGGACCGCCGGGCGGTCTTTGAGGAAGCGGCGGGGATCAGCCGGTTCCGCATCCGCAAGGAGGAGGCGGAGAACCGCCTGCTGCGGGCGGATGAAAACCTGGTGCGGGTGCTGGACGTGCTGGAGGAGCTGAAAAACCACCTGGCGCCTTTGGAAAAGCAGGCCCAGGTAGCCAAGGAGTTTCTGGCCCTGTCCCAGGAGCTGAAGGAGCTGGACGTGGAGCTGTTTTTGGCGCGGCACCAGCGGCTCCACAACCGGGAGACGGCCATGGACCAGGCGTTGCTCAGCGTGAAGGACGCCCTTCTGGAGGCCGGGGCCCGGCTGACCCAGGTCACCGGGGAGCGGGACCAGGCCCAGGAGGCCGTGGAGGCCTTGCAGAAGGCCTTGGGGGAGGCCCACGCCGCGCTTTTGGAGAAGAACGAGCTGCTGCACCGCACCCGGGAGGAGGCGGCCCAGATCCAAAACCGCCTGCGCCGGGGCGCGGAAACCGGCCAGCGCCTGGAGGGGGAGATCGAGGCTGTCCGGGCCCGGATGGCTCTCATTCAGGCCAGCGTGACCCAGTCCGACGGGGGCCTGGCCCAGGCCAACAGCCAGCGGGACCAGGCCCAGGAGGTTTTGGAAGCCAGGCGGCAGGCCCACCAGGCCGCCACCTCCGCCGCCCAGGAATGGGAGGATCAGCTCACGGCCCACAAGGCGGCCATCATCGACAGCATGAACCGGATGCAGAGCGTGCGCACCGCCCAGGCCCGGCAGATGGCCATGCAAAGCCAGATGACCGCCCGCAAGGGGGAGCTGGAGCAGGAGCTGGCCGCCGGGGAGGAAAAGGAACGGCTGCTGGAAAGCGCTTTGGTCCAGGCTCAGGAGAACCTGAAGGCCGAGGAGGCCCGCTACGGGGAGCTGAAGGCCCGGGTCCAAGAGCTGGAGGAAGCCACCAAGGCCATGCTGGCGGAGATCCTGGCCAAGCAGAAGTCCCTCCAGGAGGGGGCCCAGAGCGCCCGGGCCCTGGAGACCCGCCTGCGCACCTTCAAGGAGCTCCAGGAGGGCCTGGAGGGCTACCAGCACTCCGTGCGCAACGCCTTGCAATTCGCCAAGCGCCAGGGGTTTTCCGGGGTGCGGGGCGTGGTGGGCATGCTGCTGAGCGTGCCCAGGGAGCTGGAAACCGCCATGGACATGGCCCTGGGGGCCGCCATGCAGAATATCGTCACCGACGGGGAGCAGGACGCCAAGCGCCTGATTGAATACCTGCGGCAAAACCACCTGGGCCGTGCCACCTTTTTGCCCCTGTCCACCGTCCGGGGCCGCACCCTCTCCCCCAAAGAGCGGGAGGTGCTGTCCATGGAGGGCTGCCTGGGGGTAGCCAGCGAGCTTTGTTCCTTTCAGGAGGCCTACCGCCCGGTCTTTGAAAACCTGCTGGGCCGCACCGTGGTGGCCCGGGATTTGGACTGCGGCATCGCCATCATGCGGGCCGGGGGCCAGGCCTTCCGGCTGGTGACCCTGGCCGGGGACGTGATGCACTCCGGGGGCAGTATCACCGGGGGCAGCATCCAGCAAAAGGCCCAGAACCTGCTGGGCCGGGAGCGGGAGATCAAGGAGCTGACGGTGGCCCTGGAGGAAAAAACCGCCTTTCTCCAGCGGGAGCAGGGGACCCTAAACGCCCTGGAGGAGGAGCGGGCTGCCAGCAAGGAGGACCGGGAACAGGCCCAGTACGCCTTGCACCAGCAGGAGATCGCCGTGGTGCGGGATACGGAGCGGCGCCAGAACGCCCAGCAGGAGCTGGAGCGGTACCGGGAAACCGCGGCGGGGCTGCGCCTGGCCATCCAGCAGCTGGAGGAATCCCTGGAGGGCATCACAGCGGAGCTGGAGCGCATCGCCGGCCAAACCCACGCGGAGCAGATGAGCACCCAGGAGATGAACGCCCGCACCCAGGAGCTGTCCCAGGTGCTGGACTCCGCCCGGCGGGAGCGGGAGCACACCCAGGAGGCCCTCACCGCCGCCATGCTGCGCCTTCAGGAGGCCGAGCACAACTGCGAGCGCATCCGCCGGGACCAGAAGCGGCTCATGGGAGACAGCGAGACCTGCCTCAGGGAAATCGACGCCCTCACCCAAAAGCGGGAAGAGGCGCTGGCGGATGTGGCCGCCGCCACCCGGGAGCAGGAGCGCTCCGCCGTGCTGCTCCAGCAGGGGGAGCAGGTGGTGGCCAACGCCCGGGCCCATGTGGAGGAAACCGAGGCCCGGCGGGACGCGGCCCAGCGGGCTTTCAAGGAACTGCAAGGCGAAATCGAGGCGGAGCAGCTGATGGTGAACCGGGAAACGGACCGGCTGCACCGGCAGGAGATGGCCTTGGCCAAGGTGAAGGCCGAGCTGGCCCAGCTGACGGACCGGCTGTGGGACACCTACGAGCTCACCTATGCCGGAGCCCAGGAGGCCCAGGCGGAATACGCGCTGCTGCGGGACACCCAGCGGCAGGTGGGCCCCGGGGAGGGGGAGGACCCCGGCCCCCCCGCCTTCCAGGAAGCCGCCGCGGACCAGAAGGCCCAGGAGCTGCGGGAGCGCATCCGCCGCATGGGCACCGTGAACGTGGGGGCCATTGAGGAATACGCCCAGATGCACGAGCGCTTTACCCAGCTCACCACCCAGAAGGAGGACCTGGAGCAGGCCAAGCTGGACCTCCAGGACCTGATCCAAAAGCTCCTGGGGCGGATGGAAACGGTGTTCGTGAGCCAGTTCAGCCGCTTGCAAGAATACTTTTCCACCACCTTCACCCGCCTCTTTGGAGGCGGCAGGGGGGAGATTTGCCTAAGCGACCCCTCCGACCCCCTGGGCTGCGGCATCGAGATCATCGTGCAGCCCCCGGGCAAGAAGCGCCAGCTCCTGAGCCTGTTCAGCGGCGGGGAGCGGGCCCTTACCGCCATCGCCATCCTCTTTGCCATGCTGATGCTGAAGCCCACGCCCTTTTGCATCCTGGACGAGATTGAGGCCGCTTTGGACGAGGCCAACATCGGCTACTTCGCCGACTACCTGAAGGAATTCAGCCAGGATACCCAGTTCATCGTGGTGACCCACCGCAAGGGCACCA
>JARKQO010000404.1 GCA_029974855.1 Eubacteriales bacterium | reverse complement strand
CCCGCCAGGTGCTGGAGCCCTGGGACCCGGCCACGGCCACCTGGAACAGCAGGCCCGCCTGGGAGGAAAAGCGCCTGGACTGGGCCTTGGTGAAGAAGGGCGAGGCCGAGGCCAAGGCCGTGCAGCTGGACATCACCAATTTGGTGCGCAAATGGTACGGGGACCGGTCGGGGAACTACGGCGTGCTGCTGGAGGCCCCCGGGGACGAGCCCCTGACCCTCACCGCCTCGGAAAACACCGCCTACACCTCCAGCGCCAGGCCTGTGATCCACGTGAACTACGTGAGCGCGGCGGGGCTGGAGGATTATTTGGCCTACGAATCCTTCGGGGTGGGCCGGGCGGGCACGGCCCACGTGGCCTTGCACAGCGGGCATTTGGCGGTAACGCGGGGCCTGACGGCCATGAATGGCAACCGGATGCCCGTGTCCCTGGGGCTGGCCTGGAATGCCAGCGCCATGGACCAAAACGCCTTCGGCCTGGGCAAGGGCTGGCGATTGAGCTGGAACCGGAGCCTGCGGCGGGAGCAGCCCGCCACCGGGGACTACTACTACGTGTTCACCGACGGGGACGGCACGGAGCACGAGTTCCGCAAGCATGAGAGGACCACGGAGGAGCAGGGGCAAAGCGGCTTTGCGGACTACTACGGGGACCGGTCCGGCCTGTCCCTGAAGCTGTACGAGGGGAGCGCGGAGGCGGAGATCGTCAGCAAGGACCACAGCAAGCTGGTGTTTGACAAGCCCACTGTGGACTATACGGCGGCCAACAATGCCGTGAAGATGGTGAAGCGGGCTTTGGACGCCCTGGGGAACACGGCGGCCTTCACCCATGACGCAAGCCTGCGGCTGACCAAGGCCACCGACGGGGCCGGGCGGGAGACTGTGCTGAGCTATACGGCAAGCGAGGCGCGGATCACCGTTCCGGGATATGAGGCCCAGGTGGTATTGGCCCTGGACGGGGAGGGGCGGCTGACCACCATTACCGATTTGGACGGGGGTCAGAGCCGGTATGAGTACGTGGGCGGCGGGGACCCGGCTGCGAGGAACCGGCTGGCCCGGGTGCGCAACAGCGTGGAGGAACGCTGGGTGGAGCCCGCCTACGCCCAGCGGGGCCGGGTGGAGCGCGTGCGGGTCTACGGCATGGAGGAGCCCCGGGAAGGGGAGCCGGTGCGGATGGGGATGCACGGGGCGGAGAGGCTGGAGCCGGTGGAGCTCCCCATGGAGGTGTACGGGAAGGAAAGCCCGGCGGGTCCCCAGCTGCCCATGGGGGTGTACGGAAAGGAAAATCCGCAGGGACCCCAGCTTCCCATGGAGCTGTACGGGATGGAGCAGGGTGAGCTCCTGGGCCCGGAGGCGGGCCTGGAGGTGTACGGGAAGAAGGAGCCGGGCGGGCCGGAGCTGCCCCTGGTGGTGTGCGGGGTGGAGTGGCCGGAGGGGGTTCCCTTTTTGGTGGAGGGGGACGCCCGGGGGTACGAGTACTTTGACTGCGTAACCCAGGTGCGGGACCTGACCGTGCCCGACGGCAAGGTGCTGACCTACCAGTTCAACGACTATGGCAACGTGGTGGCGGTCCATGACGAGCTGGGCTTTGCGGCCTTTGCCAAGTTCGCGGGTACGGGGAAGCCCAACACCCCGGAGTCGGTTTCCAAGCTGCACAGGCTGGTGGTGAACCTGCTGGATTCCCATGATTTTACGGCGGACAGCGGCTGGAGGCGGGGCGTAATCGGGGAGGACGGCGTTACCCGGGAAGCCCGGGAGCCCCAGGCCATGGGCCTGGAATTGCTGGGGCTGGAGCGTCCGGCACCCGGGGAAACGTCCTACGCCCAGTACCTGCGGGCCTGTGAAAAGGGGGAGCACACCTTTTCCGTGCGGGTGCAAAGCGACGGGGAGGCCGCCGCTTGGGTGGAGATGGCCTGGCAGGACGGGGAGGGCCAGTGGCACGCCGCGACCGGCGCGAAGGTGCGGCGGATTGGCGTGCCCGTGACCCTGAGCTGCACTTTGGACTTGCCCGAAGCGGCCCCGGTGCGCTGCCGGGTGCTGACCGCGGAGGGGAACGGCTGGGTCTGGTTTGACCGGGCGCAGCTGGAGCGGGGGGCTTTGCCCAACCGGCACAATTTGCTGCGGAAGGCCAACTTTACGGCCCTGGAGGCGGGGGAACTGCCCCAGGAGTGGATGCTGGCCCAGGAAGGGGAAGCCTCCGGGGAGGGGAGCGGGACCCCGGCCTTGGAGATCGCCCCGGCGGCGGACAGCGTGAATAAGCCCAAGGAGCTGGGCCCCAACTGCCTGCGGATGCGGGGAGAGCCCGGGAAGAA
>JARKQO010000400.1 GCA_029974855.1 Eubacteriales bacterium | reverse complement strand
TGGTGCGGGCCTATTCCCACAGCTGCGCTTTGGCGTTGGACGCGGCGGGGGTCTGCCGGATGGAGCCCAGCCAGCGCTGGCTCTTTGAGGTGGCCTACCCCCTGTGGGACCGGGTGCTCCACAGGCTGGGCTCCTTGCCCGTCTTGAGAGAAGATACCCAGTTTGCCGCCGGGGTGACCTTTGAGCTGCTAGTGCGGGAAAAGGACGCGCCCTTGCTGCTGGAAACCCTGACCACCCTTACGGACGGGAAGATTGAAAGCCTACTGACCCAAGAACTCTTTTATCCCTGGGCGGAGGAATAAGCCATGGATTTGTTTGATATCATCGGCCCCATTATGATTGGCCCCAGCTCCTCCCACACGGCGGGGGCGGCCCGCATCGGGAAAATCACCCGGATGCTGCTGGGGGGCCAGCCCACCCAGGCCCGCATCGGGCTGTGGGGCTCCTTCCAAAAGACCTATCAGGGCCACGGTACCGACAAGGCCCTCATCGGCGGTCTGCTGGGCATGGAGGTGGACGACATCCGCCTCCGGGACAGCCTGCGCCTGGCGGAGGAAGCCGGGCTTTCCTATGCCTTTGCAGAAGTGCGCCTGAGGGACGCCCACCCCAACACCGTGGTGCTGGACGTACAGGACGCCACCGGGCGGCGGGTGAAGGTACAGGCCGCCTCCACCGGCGGCGGGGAGATTGTGATCCAGTCCATCGACGGGCTGGAGGCGGGCTTTTCCGGCAAGGAGGACACCTTGGTGATCACCCACCACGACACCCCGGGGATGATCGCCCGGATGACCAAGGAAATCGCCGCCAGCAACCTGAACATCGCCACCATGCGGGTATTCCGCCAAAGCGCCGGGGGAGAGGCCTTGGTGGCTTTGGAGATGGACAGCCCGGCGGACCGGGGGCTGATTGACCGTTTGAGCGCCCTGGAAGGGGTATACCACGTGGCCTATGTGGCCGCCCGGGGACAGGCCCAGGCCGGGGAGGAGGCGTAAGCCATGCGTACCATTGCGGAGCTGTATGAGGAAGCCCGAAAGCGTAACCAAACCTTGGGCCAGGCTGCCCTTTTTTGGCAGATGGCCGAAAGCAGAGAGGGGGAGGCCGCCGTCAAGGGCCGCATGGCCCGGGCCCTGGAAGTGATGAAGGAAAGCGTCCAGGCGGGGCTGGACCCGGACCTGCGCTCCGTCAGCGGCATGGTGGGGGGCGGGGCCGCCCGGATGGCGGACCCGGCCCAGGCGGGGCGCTTCGGGCTCCTGGGCAAGGCCGCCGCCTACGCCCTGTCCGTGGCGGAAAGCAACGCTTGCATGGGCAAGATTGTGGCCGCCCCCACGGCGGGCAGCTGCGGCATTCTGCCCGGGGCGCTGCTGGCGGCCCAGGAGGAAATGGGCTTTTCAGAGGATGACCTGGTGATGGCCCTGTTCGCCGCCGCCGCCGTGGGACGGGTCAGCGCCCTGTCCGCCACCATCTGCGGGGCCCAGGGGGGTTGCCAGGCGGAGTCCGGCTCCGCCGCGGCCATGACCGCCGCAGCCTTGGTGCAGCTCTACGGCGGCACCCCGAAGCAGGCCTGCGACGCCGGGGGCTTTGCCCTCATGAACATGATGGGCCTGGTCTGCGACCCGGTCCACGGGCTGGTGGAGGTGCCCTGCGTATACCGCAACGTGGGCGGGGTGGCCCAGGCCCTGGCGGCGGCCCAGATGGCGCTGTCCGGAATCCCGTGCCCCATTCCCTTTGACCAGCTCATCGCCGCCATGAAGGACGTGGGGGAGAGCATGCCCCCCAGCCTCCGGGAGACCGGGGAGGGAGGCTGTGGCAGCTGCGCGGGCTGCGGCTGACAAGGAGGTTCCAGGTCCTGCAACATGGGGAAAATGGGCGCTTTTTGGCCGCGCCTTGGCAGTTTTCCCCCGCCATGGTATAATGAACCGTACCCTTGGACCACAGAGCTTGCGGCCCTGCCGCCAAAGGAGCGTTTCATGCAACAGATTCTCCTGTCCGTCGCGGTTGCCCTCATCGCCTATCTACTGGGCTGCATTTCCACCGGTCTTCTCATTGCCAGAAGCTCCGGCGTGAACCTGCGGGAGGTGGGCAGCAAGAATACCGGGGCCAGCAACGTGCTCCGGGTGCTGGGCCTGAAAAAGGGCCTGGTGACCTTTGTGGGGGACTTTCTGAAGGCGGTGCTGGCCTGCTGGATCGGCAGCTTGCTGCTGCCCGGGGCTCCCTTTGGGATTCCGGGCTTTGGGATGATGCTGGGGGGTCTGTTCGTGGTAATCGGCCACAACTGGCCGGTATTCTACGGTTTTCAGGGAGGCAAGGGCGTGGCCTGCTCCGTGGCGGTGGTGTTTTTCATCAATCCCCTCTGGGGCGGCATTGCCATCATCCTGTGCGTGGCGGTTATCGCCATCACCCGCTACATCAGCCTGGGCAGCCTCACCCTGCTGGCCTCCTACGCCATTTTCATGAACATCGCCTTTTGGGGCCAGTGGTTCCCCTGCGCCTTCACATTGGTGCTGCTGGCCATGGGGCTGTGGCGGCACCGGGCCAACATCCGGCGGCTGCTCAACGGGACGGAAAACAAGATCGGCCAGAAGGCCGTGTAGGGGGACGGACGGGGGGCGGTTCCGGGAGGGTTCCCGGGGCGCCGCCCCGGGGCCCCGCCAGGGCGATGCCCTGGACCCAACACTGGCGGCGCTGCGCGCCGCCAGAAGTGTTTTATTTATGATTATGATGGAAGGGGCCGGCCTGGGCTCAGCCTAAGCTGGCTTTTTGTGTCGCCTGCTTTTCGTGAAGATGTGGTTTTGTGGCGGTTCCCCCGGGGTACATTCGCAATACAGGGATATGGGCCCTGTTTGACGCACGGGAGGTGCATATCATGCAAATCGCGATCAAGCGGGCATATGAAGCCCCTGGGGATGGGGACGGCAGGCGGGTGCTGGTGGACCGCCTATGGCCCAGGGGCCTTTCCCGGGAACGGGCGCGGCTGGAGGAATGGCTCAAGGACATCGCCCCCAGCCCGGCCCTTCGGGTTTGGTTTGGGCACAAAGAGGAACGCTTTGCCGAATTTGCGGCCCGCTACCGGGCAGAGCTGGAGACGGAGGAAGCCAAGCAGGCCGCCGTGCGCCATCTGTTGGAGATGGCCCAGGCCGAGCCCGTGACCTTGGTGTATGGGGCCAAGAGTGAGAGGGTGAACCATGCCGCCCTGCTGCGCCAATATCTTTTGGAGCAGGGGACCAGGCCCTTCATTCACAAAATCAGCATGGCATCCCCAAAGGAAAAGAAACGGTAGCGCTCCTTCACGGCCTCGGCGTAGCAGCGCAGGGCCTCTTCCCGGCCCATGAAGGCGGAGATCAGCATCAGCAAGGTGCTTTCCGGCAGGTGGAAGTTGGTGATCAGCGCGTCCGTGGCGTGAAAGGAGCTGCCGGGGGTGAGGAAGATACCGGTGTCCCCGCTTTGGGCCCGGACGAGCCCATCCTCCCCGGTGACGGTCTCCAGGGTGCGCACGCTGGTGGTGCCCACGCATACGCAGCGCCCCCGGTTAGCCCGGGCGGCGTTGATGGCCTGAGCGGCCCGGGGCTCCACCTGGTAATGCTCCAGGTGCATGGGATGGTCCTGTACCTCCTGGGCCTTCACCGGGCGGAAGGTGCCCAGGCCCACGTGGAGCAAGATGGGCACGATGGAAACGCCCATGGCCTCAATGTCCGCCAGCAGCCGGGGGGTAAAGTGGAGCCCCGCCGTGGGGGCCGCCGCGCTGCCCTCCTCCTTGGCGTACACGGTCTGGTAGCGGCTCTGGTCCAGCAGCTTTTCGTGGATGTAGGGGGGCAAGGGCATCTGCCCCAGCCGGTCCAACAGCTCCTCAAAAACCCCCTGGTAGTGAAAGCGCACCATCCGGCCCCCGTCGGCGGTGGTGCTGAGGATTTCCGCCCGCAGCAGGCCGTCCCCAAAGGAGCAGAAGGCCCCGGGCGGCAGCCTGCGTCCCGGCCGTACCAGGGCCTCCCACAGGTCTTTTTCGTGGCGCTTCAGCAGCAGCAGCTCCACCGGCACCCGGGTCCGCTCCTTTTCCCCTAACAGCCGGGCGGGAATCACCTTGGTCTCATTAATGACCAGGGCGTCCCCGGGCCTCAGAAACCGGGGCAGGTCGTAGAAACGCAGATGCCGGATGGATTTATCCCCCCGGTCATACACCAGCATGCGGCTGTGGTCCCGGGGGGTGACCGGGGTTTGGGCGATGAGCTCCTGGGGCAGGTCATACCAGAAATCGCTTGTTTTCAAAAGGAAAGGCTCCTTTGGCCTGTGGCCGGAGAATAAAGGTTAGATTTTTAGCTGTTCAACCCCATCCGGCCGGTCCATCAAGGGGCCTTCCCCCTGGGGCGTGCGCCCCATATGCGCATAGGCCGAGGGGGTGGCCACCCGCCCCCTGGGGGTGCGCATCAGAAAGCCCAGCTGCATCAAATAAGGCTCGTACACATCCTCGATGGTCACCGGGTCCTCCCCGGTCATGGCGCTGAGGGTATCCAGCCCCACGGGGCCCCCGGCGAACTTGTCCATCATGGTGGAGAGCATCAGCCGGTCCAGCTTGTCCAGGCCCAGCTCGTCAATATCCAGCATGTCCAAACCCTGCTTGGCCACCTCATAGTCGATGACCCCGTCGGCCTTGATCTGGGCGAAATCCCGCACCCGGCGCAGCATCCGGTTGGCGATGCGGGGGGTGCCCCGGCTGCGGCTTGCAATCTCCAAAATGCCCTCGTCCGTGGCCTGGACGCACAAACTGCCCGCGCTGCGGCGGACGATGGCCGCTAATTCCTCCGTTTGGTACATTTCCAGCCGGAACAGCAGGCCAAAGCGGTCCCGCAGCGGCGCACTCAGCAGCCCCGCCCGGGTGGTGGCCCCCACCAGCGTGAAGCGGGGCAAATCCAGCCGGATGCTGCGGGCCGTGGGCCCCTTGCCGATCATGATGTCCAGGGCGTAATCCTCCATGGCGGGGTAGAGCACTTCCTCCACGGCCCGGCTGAGGCGGTGGATTTCGTCGATAAACAGCACGTCCCCGTCCGCCAGGTTGGTGAGGATGCTGGCCAAATCCCCGGGCCGGTCGATGGCGGGGCCGCTGGTGATGCGGATGCTCTGGCCCATCTCGGCGGCGATGATCCCCGCCAAGGTGGTTTTGCCCAGGCCCGGCGGGCCGTAGAGCAGCAGATGGTCCAGGGATTCCCGGCGCTGAAGGGCCGCCTGGATGGAAATGCCCAGGCTGGCCTTGATGGGCTCCTGGCCGATATATTCCCGGAGGGTTTTGGGCCGCAGGCTCTTTTCCTGCTCGTCCTCCCCCCGGCGGAATTCCGTGGTGATCACTCGCTCGTCCGTGGCCATGTGATGCGCTCCTTCTTAGGCTTGCTTTGCCATGTGCCGCAGGGCCAGGCGGATTAGCTCGTCCGCCGTATCCCCCTGCCCCTTCACCCCTTTCAGGGCGGCGGCGGCCTCCTGGGGGCTGTAGCCCAAAGCCTTGAGGGCTTGCATGGCCTCCCCCAGGGCGTCCTGGGCCGGGGCCTCGGCATCGGAAAAGGTCAGGGCGTCCAGCTCCATGCCGCTGGCCAAAGCGTCCTGGGCCACCCGGTCCTTTAGCTCCAGGGCGATGCGCTGGGCGGTTTTTTTGCCAATCCCCGGAGCCCTGGACAGGGCATTCAAATCCCCTGTGAGGATGGCCAGCCGCAGGTCTTGGAGGGGCATGCTGCCCAGCACGAAAAGGGCCGTGCGGGGGCCGATGCCCGACACGGAGATGAGCCGCCGGAACATGTCCCGCTCCTCCCGCTGGGAAAAGCCGTACAGCTCCATGGCATCCTCCCGGACAGCCAGGTGGGTGTGGAGCTTGCACTGGGCCCCCACCCCCGGAAGCACCGAGAGGGTGTTCATGCTGCACAGCAGCCGGTAGCCCACCCCTCCCGAGGTCTGGAGGACTACCTCCCCCTCGCTTTTCTCCGCGACGGTTCCCAAAATCATGGCAATCATGGGCTTTTACTCCTTATTTCATCCAAAACTGCGCCTTGGCGGGGCCTGTGGCGGCGTGGGTCAGGGCGATAGCGATGGCGTCCGCCGCGTCGTCGGGTTTGGGGATGGCCTCCAGGCCCAGCAGCAGCTTCACCATCTGCTGAATCTGCCCCTTTGCCGCGCCTCCGTGGCCCGCCACCGCCAGCTTCACCTGCATAGGGGTGTATTCGTATAATCGGTCCGTATGGGCCGCGCACACCGCGATGGAAACGCCCCGGGCGGCCCCCACGGTGAAGGCCGTGGTGACGTTTTTGGCGAAGAACAGCTCCTCAAAGGCGATTTCCTCTGGGCTGTATCGGGCCAGGAGGCCTTGCATGTCCGCCTGAATCTGCCCCAGCCGTTCCGGCAGCCGCATCTGAGGGGTGGTGAGGATGCAGCCATAGTCCACCAGCCGCTGCCTGCCGGGCTGCGCCTCGATGACGCCCCAGCCCAAAGTGGCCAGGCCGGGGTCGATGCCCAGGATCACCATCGCCCTCGCACCCTTTCTGTGGTTTCGCGGTTTCAATCCACGCCTATGATACGGGGTTTGGGAGGGTTTGTCAATGGCGAGGGAATGTTTGTTCGGCAGGGGTGGGGGAAGGCGGAGCTTGCCCGCATGGCCCGGGGGCTTGTTTGGCATACTAGGGAGGAAAGGGGAGGATGCCATGTCGGATTCGCTACAGCAGCTATTGAACAATGACCAGGAGGCCAGCGCCTTCTTTGGGTCCTTGCCCATGTTCGTACAGGACCGGGTCCGGGCCAGGGCTGATCAGGTCCGGACCAGAGAGGAGCTGGCCAGCCTGGCCAACAACATTGCCCGCAGCGGCCTGCGGCTGTCCCAGTACCGGGGGATATTCGAGGACGAGACCGACAGCGACATCGATTTGCAATGAGGGGTCTTGCCACCCGGCCATGAAACGCCGTGCCGGGGAAAAGCCTAAGCCCAACGCCCACGGGGAGAGCCGCCGGCGTTGGGCTTTTTGTTGATGGCGGATGCTTTTGCGGATGGTGCCGTGGAGGGGGCTTCCTTCAGCCACGGCTTTTCCAGCCTTCCCTTTTTCGGCAATTTCCTGTATACTGTGACTGCGAAAGGCAGCGATTGCATCGGGAAAGCCTCGCTGAAAAGGAGAATATGGCATGAAAGGAATCGTTCTGGCGGGAGGAGCGGGGACCCGGCTGTATCCCCTGACCATGGTCACCAGCAAGCAGCTCTTGCCCGTGTACGACAAGCCCATGATCTATTATCCCCTGTCCACGCTGATGCTGGCGGGCATCCGGGAGATCCTCATCATCTCCACCCCCACGGACACCCCCCGCTTCCGGGATTTGCTGGGGGACGGCGGCCAGTTCGGCCTGTCCTTGCACTACGCGGTGCAGCCCTCCCCGGACGGGCTGGCCCAGGCCTTTCTCATCGGGGAGGACTTTATCGGGGACGAGCCCTGCGCCATGGTGCTGGGGGACAATATCTTTTACGGCAACGGCTTTTCCGCCATGCTAGCCCAGGCGGTGCGCAACGCCCGTCGGGGCCTGGCCACCATCTTCGGCTACTATGTGAACGACCCGGAGCGCTTTGGCATCGTGGAGTTTAACGAGCAGGGCAAGGTGCTCTCCGTGGAGGAGAAGCCCCAATACCCCAAGAGCAACTACTGCATCACCGGTTTGTACTTTTATGACCGGCGGGTGGTGTCCATGGCCAAGCAGGTGAAGCCCAGCGCCCGGGGAGAGTTGGAAATCACATCCCTCAACGATCTGTATCTGCGGGACGGCTCCCTGCGGGCCACGGTGTTGGGCCGGGGCTTTGCCTGGCTGGACACCGGCACCATGGACAGCCTGGTGGAGGCCGCCAGCTTCGTGCAAATCGTGGAGAAGCGGCAGAGCATCAAGATCGCCGCTTTGGAGGAAATCGCCTATTCCCAAGGCTGGATCAACTACGACACGCTGCTGGCCTCCGCCGAACGGTACGGCAAATCCCCTTACGGGGAGCATTTGAAGAGGGTGGCCGCGGGCCGCATCTTGTACAACAGGGACGAGGAGTAAAGGAGGGCGGTCATGAAGATTTTGGTCACAGGGGGCGCGGGGTTCATCGGCGGCAACTTCGTGTACTACCAGCTGGAACGCCACCCGTCGGATCAGGTGATCTGCCTGGACGCCCTCACCTACGCGGGCAACCTGGAGACCTTGGCGGAGGCCTTGCAAAATGACCGGTTCCGGTTCGTCAAGGGGGATATTGCGGACCGGAAGCTGGTGTTTGACCTCTTTGAACAGGAAAAACCCGACATCGTGGTGAACTTTGCGGCGGAATCCCATGTGGACCGCTCGGTGACGGACCCGGAGGTGTTTTTGCGCACCAACATTCTGGGTACCCAGGTGCTGATGGATGCCTGCCGGAAGTTCGGCGTGGGCCGCTATCACCAGGTGTCCACCGACGAGGTGTATGGGGATCTGCCCTTGGACCGCCCGGATCTGTTCTTCACCGAGGAAACCCCTTTGCACACCTCCTCCCCCTACTCCGCCAGCAAGGCCTCGGCGGATCTGGTGGTGCTGGCCTATGCCCGCACCTTCCGCCTGCCGGTGTCCATCACCCGGTGCAGCAACAACTACGGCCCCTATCACTTCCCGGAGAAGCTGATCCCCCTGATGATCACCCGGGCCCTGGCGGACCAGAGCCTGCCGGTGTACGGCAAGGGCGAGAACGTGCGGGACTGGCTGTATGTTCAGGACCATTGCGCCGCCATCGACCTGGTGATGCGCAGGGGCCGGGAAGGCGAGGTCTACAACGTGGGCGGCCACAACGAGCGCAGCAACCTCCAGGTGGTGAAAACCATTTTGCGGGAGCTGGGCAAGCCCGAAAGCCTCATCACCTTTGTCACCGACCGCCCCGGCCACGACATGCGCTATGCCATCGATCCGGCCAAAATCCACCGGGAGCTGGGCTGGCTGCCGGAGACCCCCTTTGAGGAGGGCATCCGGGGCACCGTGAAGTGGTATCTGGAGAATCGGGAATGGTGGGAGCATATTTTGGCTGGGGACTACCAGGCCTATTATGAGAGGATGTACGGGAACCGGTAGGGGGAAAGGCGGACCAATGGAAAGAGACCTGTATGTGATGCTGATGGAAAGCCGCAGGAAGCTTGAAATGGGCGTAATCCAGCGGCATGTGGAGCATTTGAAAGAGCTGGACGCGGCGGGAAAGCTGTTTCTTTGCGGGCCCTTCCGTGAGGAGGGCGGCGGCATGGTGATTTTGAAGGTTCCCTCCTACGAACAGGCCGATACCCTTGCCAAGGCCGACCCTTATATCGCGGAAGGATATAAGACCTATCAATTGAAAACGCTGCAGGTGGCCGAAAAAGAGAACGGCTATTTGCTGGACTGATTTTTCCCGTTCTGAGGAAGGGAGGCTGTACCGATGCAGTTGGAAATCCGCCCGCTGGAGCCGGGGCTGCTGGAGGATTATCTTGATTTTTTCGACAACACCGCCTTTGCCGACCACCAGGAATGGTCGTGGTGCTATTGCACCTATTACCACCTGGGAGAGCAGGAGGAGCAAAGGATTGAAGCCGAGCATTCCGGGGAATGGACCCGCGAGATCCCGCGAAATATGGCCATCGACCTGATCAAGGAAGGGAAGCTGAACGGGTATCTGGCGTATGGGGACGGGCAGGTGGTGGGCTGGTGCAACGCCGGAAACAAGGAGAGCTACCCCAAGCTCCGCGAAAATAAGGAGCTTTGGGACCAGGGGGAGGAGCTGTCCGTGAAGTCCGTCACCTGCTTTTTGGTGGCCCCCGGGGCCCGCAGACAAGGGGTTGCCTTGGCCTTACTGGATCGGGTGGCCCGGGATGCGGCGGAGCAAGGGTACCGGGCGCTGGAGGCCTATCCCGCTTCCGGGGAACTGGACTGCTATGCCCATTATCACGGCCATCCCGCCATGTATGAAAACAGCGGTTTTACCAAGCATAAGGAAGCGGAGGGGTATTGCGTCTACAGAAGGTGGCTGTAAGGCAAGGAGCCTCTTTCTTTTGAGTTTGCGGAGAGATACAAGGGCCCCGGCGGGAGAAGCGTTCCCGCCGGGGCCCTTGGTGGCTACTGGCAAGGTCAGCGCCTGCTTTTGTCAAACCGCTTCAGCACGGCGTAAAGCTGCTTGGCCAGCTTGTCCATGTCCTTGCGGCTGCGGCCTTCCATCCGCTGGATGAGGCTTGCCAGCCTCTGGCCCGCCAGCACCAGCTGCCCGTAGGGGCTGCCCGGGTCAGCCTGGGGCCTCTTGGCGGGGGCTTCCTGCCGGGGCACGGCGGGGGAAGCGGAGGGGGCCATGGGAGCTGGGGCCTCGTCGGCGGCCGCCGCCTCCCGGGAGGGCTTCTCCAGCTTCAGCCGGTTGCCTTCCTGGACCATCACACCGGAGGCTAAATCCCATACCTCCCCATTGTAGGGGGCGTGGGCTGTCCAGCCCAGCTCCTGGGCGACCCGGGCGGCGAACAGGTCCGCCACGGCGTCCTCCCCGTGGACCACAAACACATGCTTGGGCTGGGTTTCAAAGCTCCGAATCCACTTCATCAGGCCGTTGTTGTCCGCGTGGCCGCTGACCCCGGCCAGCTGCCGGATGGTGGCCTTCACCTGGATGTCCTCCCCGAAGAGCTTCACGGACTGGGCCCCGTCCACCAGGCTGCGGCCCAAGGTGCCCGCGCTTTGGTAGCCCACGAAGAGCACCGTGGATTCCGGCCGCCACAGGTTGTGCTTCAGATGATGGCGCACCCGGCCCGCGTCGCACATGCCGCTGGCGGAGATGATGACCTTGGGAATGGGGTCCTCGTTGATGAGCTTGCTTTCGTCGGCGCTGATAGCCACCTTGAGCCCTTCAAAGGAGATGGGGTTGATGCCCTGGCGCATCAGGGCCAAAGTATCCTCGTCGCAGCATTCCAGGGTGTTTTCCGTGAAGATGTGGGTGGCGCTGATGGCCAAGGGGCTGTCCACATAGACGGGGAAGTCCGGGTGGCCCTTCACCCGCTTTTCCTCCTTCAGCTGCCGGAAGAAATACAGCATCTCCTGGGTGCGGCCCACGGCGAAGCTAGGGATGATCACATTGCCCCCCCGGTCAAAGGTCTCCTGGAGGGTCTGGGCCAAGGCGCTCAGGTAATCCGGCACAGGGCCGTGGCTCCGGTCGCCGTAGGTGGATTCCATGACGATGTAATCCCCCTGAGTGAAGTAGGAGGGGTCCTTGAGCAAGGGCTGGCGCAAATTGCCGATGTCCCCGGAGAATATCAGCTTTTCTGTTTTTCCCCCCTCGGTCACCGTCACCTGGATGGAGGCGGAGCCCAGCAGATGGCCCACGTCCAGAAAGCGGATGGAAATCCCCTCAAACGCCGGGACGTCGGTTTGGTAGACGCAAGGAACAAACAGCTGGCAGACCCCCAGGGCGTCCTGCTGGGTGTACAGGGGCTCCGTGAATGGCTTGCCGCTGCGCCGGGCCTTCTGGTTCTTCCATTCCGCGTCCATCTCCTGGATCTGGGCGGAGTCCAGCAGCATGATATCGCAGAGCTCCTTGGTGGCCCGGGTGCTGTACACCGGGCCCCGGAAGCCTTCCTTGTACAGCAGGGGCAAATGGCCGCTGTGGTCGATATGGGCGTGGGTGAGAAACACCGCGTCCAGGACCCCGGCGGGCAGGGGCAAAGGCGCGTTGTCGTACAGGTTCACGCCCTGCTCCATGCCATAGTCGATGAGCATGGTCTTACCGCAGGCTTCCAATAAAAAACGGCTGCCCGTTACTTCGTGGGCAGCTCCCAAGAAGGTCAGCTTCATTGGTTTCCCTCCATCTTTGGCAGATTTCACCAGGTTTCGATCATTATAGCATTATTTAGAAGGGGAAGCAATCGGGTCCATAGCCCTTCGGGCTGGGCTATGTGCCGCGCCCACAGGTTGATTGCCAAAAGGAAATAGCGTATAATAGAGATAGAAAAACGCGGCGTTTCAACGCGCAAAGGAAGGGGCCAGCGTATGCAAGAGGCGTATGACCTGGGGACGTTGCGGCAGGTGGTCGCGCCGGTTGCCAAGCAATTCGGGGTCAAGCGCGTGTATGCGTTTGGCTCCTATGGCCGCAACGAAGCTACGTCTTTTAGCGATTTGGATATCCGCATTGAAAAAGGCGCAATCCGTTCGCTATTCCAGCTTGCTGATTTTCGCCTCACCCTTGAGGAAGCCTTGCATATCCCAGTCGATGTGATCACATCGGATGCCCGGGATCAGGACTTTTTGTCCACCGTCTCCAAGGACGAGGTATTGCTGTATGCCGAGCAATAAAGACCGGCGCATCCTTGAAAGGATCATCGACTACTGCGATCAAGCCGCGGAAACAGTCGCACGCTTTGGAGATTGTTTCGCCTGCTAAAAAGCCAATGCGCCGCCATTCTTGGCGAACAATGACTCCGGTTTCACAAAGCCAAGGCCCCAAGCCAAAGGCGAAAAGCCCGCTTTTGGCTTATGGTCTGGCTTTGTCAGACTTCCCGCACATGGGGTGAAGAGGTCGGCTTGTATTTGTGAACATCCTATGAAGAGGGGAAAAAAGGCTTGCCCAGGAAGAAGCGTTCAGGTATAATACGTTGAGCTTGGTATTTGGCATATCGCAAACGATGGGAGAGAAAAGGCATGAGCAAGCGTGTAGCGCTGGCATGGACGCTGGTTTTCGCGCTGTTGGTTACCTCCGGCTGCGGGCTGATCGTCAAGGACGCCGAGGTGGACAAGCAGACGGTGATCATTGAGGTTGCGGGGAAAACCTTCACCAAGGAGCAGGTGTCCCAGCAGATTCAGTATACTTTGGCGTATCAGCAGCAGCTGTATTCCCTGTACGGCATTCCCTTTGACGCCACCGATTCCAACACCATCACCGCCGCCCAGGAGCAAACCATCCAGGGCTTGGTGAGCCAGGCGGTTTTGGAGCAAAAGGAGGCCCAGATGGGGATGGATACCTTCACCGCGGAGGAGCTGGCCCAGCTTCAGAAGAAGGTGGACGAAACCTACCAGCAGTATGCGGATTCAGTGAAAACCAGCTATTTTGCCGAAACGGAGCTCGCCGGCCAGGAGCTGGACAAGGCCGTGGCGGACAAGATGGCGGAGCTTGGGTACAGCCACAAGGAAACCATGCTGGAGAACGAAAAGAAGACCGAGGCCTACAACAAAATCCGGGCTGAGGTGGTGAAGGACGTTCAGGTAACGGAGGAGGAGATCCAGACCCAATACGAGCAGAAAGTGGCTTCCGCCCAGGCGGAGTATGAAAGCAGCCTCACCGCCTACGGCTCCGCCGTGCGCAGCGGCGTTGCCGTGTACTACCGCCCCGCCGGATACCGCTATGTGAAGAACATCCTCCGCAAGCTGAGCCAGGAGGATACCACTTTGATCGGGGATTTGCAGACCCAGCTTACCGGCAAGCAGACCCAGCTGGGCGATACCCAGACCTCCTTGGCAGCCCTGAAGGAGGACGCCGCCCAGGATACCCCCGAGGAGGCCAAGGCCCGGGAGGATCTGACAGCCCAGGAGGCCCAGCTCACGGCGGAGGCGGCGGAGCTGCAGACCCGGCTGGACGCCGCCAAGGAAGCCGCCTATGCCAAGGTGCAGCCCTCCATTGACGAGATTTTGCAAAAGCTCTCCGAGGGCGGGGATTTTGACGCCCTGATGGAGCAGTACGGCGAGGACCCGGGCATGAAGGCCTCCCCTGCCAAGGAGCAGGGCTACCTGGTTTGCCAGGGGGACACCGCCTGGGTGGCGGAGTTTACCCAGGCTGCCATGGCCCTGACAAAGCCCGGGGATGTGTCCCCGGCGGTGCGCACCACCCATGGCATCCACCTGGTGCAGTATGCCGGCGACCTTCCCGAGGGCCCGGTGGCTTTGGAGGAGGTACGGGACACCCTTCAGGAGGAGATTCTGTCGGGCAAGCAGGAGGAAACCTTCACCGCCACTTTGGAGCAATGGGTGGCGGAGGCAAACGCCAAGGTGTATCCGGACCGGATGAAGTGAGGTTTTCCAGCGGCGGCCCCGGCCATACAGGCGGGGCCGCCTTTCTGCTCTCCCGGGAATGTCCCCTTTCAAAAACGGGCCGGGCTGTGCTAGAATAAGGGAAGCTGCGGCCCGCCTGGGCCCGCGGAGGAGGATGCTTTTGCGCAAGGTGACAAGCTATGCCTGGCATACGGGAAAGCTCAGCAAAACCATGCACCTGGCAGTGGTCAGCGATTTGCATGACGAAGCCTATGAGGACCTCTGGCCCCAGCTGGAGGGGGCGGACTGCCTGCTGGTACCCGGGGACGTGACGGACCGGTACCGGCAAAGCGCCGGCACAGGCCTGCGGTTTTTGGAGGAGGCTGCCAAGAGGCTGCCCACCTTCTTCTCCTTGGGAAACCATGAAATGCGAATCAAGGGCCGCCAGGCTTTGCTGAAGGCCCTTGAACAAACCGGGGCCACTTTGCTGGTGAACCGCTACGTCCGGTTTGGGGACCTGTGGATCGGGGGCTGGTACAGGCCCTATCTGCTGGGCATGAAGGACATGCTGGAGGAGTTTGAGGCGCTGGAGGGCTGCAAGGTGCTGCTGTGCCACAGGCCCGAGGATTACCGGCGGTATATGCGGGGGCGGCAAATCGACCTGGTGCTGGCGGGCCACGCCCACGGGGGGCAGATCCGCCTGGGGCAACAGGGGCTCTACGCCCCGGGCCAGGGGTTTTTCCCCCGGATGACCAAGGGCGTGGTGGACGGCCGGATGATCGTCAGCGCGGGAGCCGGCAACCCGGTGAAGATGCCCCGCTGGGGCAACCCCTGCGAGATCCTTCGCATTGAGCTGGACTAAGCCCTCGGGGCTCACAGCGACACAAAGGAGAGCCGATCCATGAGAACGCTGCCTGTGGAGGAAATCACCGCCTGCGTTGCCAGACTGTGCGTTCAGGCCAATACCTTGCTGCCCGGTGACCTGCTGGATTCCCTGCGTCAAGCCTGTGACGTGGAGCCCTACGCCCCGGCCAAAGAGACTTTGTGCCTGCTTTGCCAAAACGCGGACACCGCCCGGGAGCAAGGCCTGCCCATCTGCCAGGATACGGGCATGGCCGTGGTGTACGCCCAGGTGGGGCAGGACGTTCACCTGACGGGAGGCTCCTTCGAGGCCGCGGTCCAGGCCGGGGTGGCCCGGGGGTACCGGGAGGGCTACCTGCGCAACTCCGTGGTGGCGGACCCCATCCGCCGCCGCAACACCGGGGACAACACCCCGGCGGTGCTCCACGTGAGGCTGGTGCCCGGGGATAAGGTGAAGCTGACGGTGGCCCCCAAGGGCTTTGGCAGCGAGAACATGAGCCGCCTGGCCATGCTGATGCCCTCCCAGGGGTTGGAGGGGGTGAAGGACTTCGTGGTGGAAACCGCCCGGCTGGCCGGAGCCAACCCCTGCCCCCCCATGGTGCTGGGGGTGGGTATTGGGGGTACCTTTGAGCGGGTGGCGGAACTGGCCAAGGAGGCTTTGGCCCTGGAAAGGGAGGGGCCCCATCCGGACCCCTTCTACGGGGCCCTGGAGCGGGAGCTGCTGGAGAGGATCAACGCTTTGGGCATCGGCCCCCAGGGCTTTGGAGGGCTCACCACGGCCCTTTCCCTGCGGATTTTGGCGGAGCCCACCCACATCGCCGGGCTGCCTGTGGCGGTGAACATGGGCTGCCATGCCAACCGGCACGCCCAGGAGACCCTCTGAGCAAGAGAAGATACAAAGGAGTTGCCATGAACGCCATTCATCTGAACGCCCCCCTCGGCAAGGAGGAGCTGGCGGCCCTGCGCTGCGGGGACCGGGTGCTGCTCAGCGGCACGATCTACACCGCCCGGGACGCAGCCCACGCCCGGCTTTGCGCGGCCCTGGAGGCCGGGGAGCCTTTGCCGGTGGATTTGCGGGGCCAGACGGTTTTTTATGCGGGGCCCACCCCGCCCCCCCCGGGCATGCCCATAGGATCCATCGGCCCCACCACCAGCGTCCGGATGGACGCCTATACCCCCGCAATGTTGGACTATGGCATCCACGCCATGATCGGCAAGGGCCCGCGGGGGGCCGAGGTGAAGGAGGCCATCCGGCGGCACGGGGCGGTGTACTTCGGGGCCATCGGCGGCTGCGCCGCCTACATGGCCGCCTGCGTCACCGCCTGCGAGGTGGTGGCCTATGAGGATTTGGGCACGGAGTCCATCAAGCGGCTGACGGTGAAGGAGCTGCCCCTCACCGTGGCGGTGGACGCCCTGGGGCAGGATTACTATGAGCTGGGCATGCATAGGTATGCGGAAACCTTGCGGGAGAAAGCATAGAAGGGCATAGGGGAGCCCGAAAACTTTTTTGAATATTTATTCATAAAACCCTTGACAATCTGCATAAACTGGAGTATGCTATGCACATTCCAAGCAGCCCGAACGGGCAGGAGGCAGATGACGATGAAGAAGTTCCTGGCTATGGTATTGGCTTTGACCCTGAGTTTTTCCGTTGCCGCCGCGCTGGCGGACACCCTGACGATGGCCACCAACGCGTCCTTTCCACCCTATGAATACTATGATGGGGATACCATCGTGGGCATCGACGCGGAAATCGCCGCCGCCATCTGCCAGAAGCTGGGCTATGACCTGGCGATCGCCGACATGGAGTTTGACTCCCTCATCTCCGCCGTACAGTCCGGCAAAGCGGACTTCGCCATGGCGGGCATGACCGTGACCGAGGAGCGCGCCCAGCTGGTGAATTTCTCCAAGAGCTACGCCACCGGCATCCAGGCCGTGATCGTGAAGGAGGATTCCTCCATCGCCTCTGTGGACGATTTGTTCGTGGAGGGGGCCAACACCAAGATCGGCGTGCAGCTCTCCACCACCGGGGATCTGTATACCACCTGGGACATTGAGGACGAAGGCCTGGGCACCGTGGTCCGCTTCCCCAACGGCAATGACGCGGTGATGGGGCTGCTCAGCGGCAAGGTGGACTGCGTGGTCATCGACAACGAGCCCGCCAAGGCCTACGTGGCCGCCAACCCGGGGCTGAAGGTGCTGGAGACCCAGTACGCGGTGGAGGATTACGCCGCTTGCATCGCCAAGGGCAACGAGGAGTTCCTGGCCAAGTTTGACACGGCTCTGGAGGAGCTGATCGCCGACGGCACCGTGGCGGCCATCGTGGCGAAGTACATCCCCGCCGAATAAGCATTCAGCGCGGCCAGGAGAGGGGGAGCGGCTCAGCCGCCCCCTTTTCCTGGCGCGGAGGGATAGGAGGACGTATGGGAGTAGGCTTGCATTCCGCCTTGTCACTGGCGGAGATCGGCGCTTGGTTTGACGGGGTCAAGGCGGAGTTCGCGCTGAATTTCATCGACAAAAACCGCTGGAAGCTGCTGTGGGATGGGCTCCAGAATACGCTGCTCATCACCTTGGTGGCCTGCTTGATGGGCATTGCCATCGGCATTGTGGTGGCCACGGTGCGCACCACCTGGGACACCACCGGGCAAAGCGCCCGCAAGGGGCTGGGCCGGAGCCTGCTGGCTGTGGCCGACCGGTTTTGCCGCCTCTATGTGACGGTGATCCGGGGCACCCCTGTGGTGATCCAGCTGATGCTGATGTATTATGTGATCTTCGCCTCCTCCAACAATGGGGTGCTGGTGGCCATGCTGGCCTTTGGCCTCAACTCCGGGGCCTATGTGGCGGAGATCTTCCGGGGGGGCATCATGTCCATCGACAAGGGACAGTTTGAGGCCGGGCGCAGCCTGGGGCTGAACTATGCCCACACCATGATCTTCATCATCGCCCCCCAGGTGCTGAAAACCGTGCTGCCCACCCTGGCCAACGAGTTCATTGTGCTGCTGAAGGAAACCTCCGTGGCGGGCTATGTGGCCGTGGGGGACTTGACCTTCGGGGGCAACCGCATCCGGGGCGTCACCTACTCGGCCTTTATGCCGCTGATCGCCGTGGCGCTGATTTACCTGGTACTGGTGGTGTTTTTAAGCTGGCTGGTGGGCAAGCTGGAAAGGAGGCTGCGCCAAAGTGATAACCGTTAAAAACCTGCAGAAATCCTTTGGGGATACCCCTGTGCTGCGGGGCATCAACCAGCGCATCGCCCCCGGGGAAAAGGTGGTGGTCATCGGCCCCTCCGGCAGCGGCAAAAGTACCTTTTTGCGCTGTTTGAACATGCTGGAGCGGCCCACCGGCGGCCAGGTTTTCTTTGAGGAGCTGGAGCTCACCTCCCCCCAGTGCGATATCAACCGGGTTCGCAGCCGCATGGGGATGGTGTTTCAGCAGTTCAACCTCTTTCCCCATCTGAGCGTGCTGGAGAATTTGACTTTGGCCCCTGTGCGTCTGCGGCGCATGAACAAGGCCCAGGCCCGGGAGAAGGCCATGGAGCTGCTGCGGCGGGTTGGCCTTACGGAGAAGGCGGACAGCTTTCCCAAGCAGCTCTCCGGGGGGCAGCAGCAGCGCATCGCCATTGTGCGGGCCCTGTGCATGGGCCCCGATGTGATGCTTTTTGACGAGCCCACCAGCGCCCTGGACCCGGAGATGGTGGGGGAGGT
>JARKQO010000395.1 GCA_029974855.1 Eubacteriales bacterium | reverse complement strand
TCGAAGCCACCCGGCGTACCATGGGATGGCCGCTGGTCATCGTGGGGCTCCTGTTCCTGGCTTATGCGCTCTGGGGCCAGTATCTTCCTTCGGGAATAAGCCATCGGGGGTACAGCGTCGAGCGTATCGTGGAGCACATGTACCTCACCGGCGAAGGCATCTATGGCGTCGCCATCTACGTCACCGCCACCTATGTGTTCATCTTCGTTCTCCTGGGCTCCTTCCTGGGAGTCACCGGAGGGGCTCAGTCCTTCATCGATCTCTCCTTCTCCGTCACCGGGGGATACCGGGGCGGACCCGCCAAAGCGGCTGTGGTGGCCAGCGGTCTCATGGGACTGATTTCCGGCAGCGCTTTCGCCAATGTGGCGGGGACCGGGGTCTTCACCATCCCCCTGATGAAGAAGGTGGGATACACGCCGGAGTTCGCCGGCGGGGTCGAGGCGGCCGCCTCGTCGGGGGGGCAGATCATGCCGCCCATCATGGGTGCCGCGGCTTTCATCATGGCGGAGATGACCGGAGTTCCCTATGGGAAGATCATTATCCATGCCGCGCTTCCGGCGCTGTTGTATTATCTGGCGGTTTTCGTCATGGTGGATCTGGAGGCCGCAAAGCTGGGGTTGGAGGGACTTCCCCGGGACAAGCTGCCCCGGTTCCTGGGAACCTTGAAAAACGGGGCTTTCCTGCTTCTGGCCCCCTTCAGCATCGTGTACCTTCTGATCATCGGCTACTCGCCCATCAAGGCTTCCTTCATTTCGGTGGTCATAGTTTTTGTCGTCAGCATGTTCAAGAAGGAAACCCGGATAAACTGGTCCCGCTTCGTGGAGGCCCTGGACAAGGGGGCCCGGGGGACCCTGGTTATCATCTCCGCCTGCGCGGTGGCGGGCATAATCGTCGGCACCGTAACCCTCACCGGGCTGGGACTGAAGTTTGCGGATCTCATCATCACCCTCGCCGGGGGAAATCTCATTCCGGCGCTGTTTCTGACCATGCTGGCGGCGATCGTCATGAGCATGGGCATGCCCACCACGGCCCTGTACATCATCCTGGGGGCGATGGTGGCTCCGGCGCTGACCAAAATGGGAATACCGGTCATCGCCGCCCACCTATTCATCTTTTACTATGGATGCTTCGCCGCCGTCACTCCCCCGGTGGCGCTCAGTTCCTACCTCGCCGCGGCCATCGCCAAG
>JARKQO010000394.1 GCA_029974855.1 Eubacteriales bacterium | reverse complement strand
ATGCTGGAAAGCTATAAGGTGGGCAACCTGCTCCACAAGCACCACAACTGCGATTCCACCGTGGCCTGGGGCGAAATTCCCGCCATGCTCTTTGGGAACAACCCCCGGATGGGGGCCCGGTTCTTCCCCGCCTCCTTGGGTATTCTGGCCCCGGGGGCCGCCGCGGACGTGATCGTCTGCGACTACGTGCCCTTGACCCCCATGAACGGCAGCAACATCAACTCTCATGTGCTCTTTGGCATGAACGGCCACAGCGTCACCACCACCGTCATCGCCGGGGAAGTGAAGATGAAGGACCGGCAGCTGGTGGGGGTGGACAAGGAGCAGGTGTTGGCCCATTGCCGGGAAAAGGCCCAGGGCCTTTGGAACCGCATCAACCAAGGCCGCTAATAAGGAGGACGAACCCATGAGCGACATCATGAGGCCCATTCCCTTTCCCGCTTTGATGGACTGGGTGCTGGAGGAATACCGGACCCACCAAACGATCTTCGGCGTCCACGCCCTCTACCGCCATACCTCGGACAAGGCGCTGTCCATTTTCGGGGAAAAGCTGGAGCTGCCCTTTGGCCCGGCGGCTGGCCCCCATTCCCAGCTGGCCCAAAACCTCATCGCGGCCTACGTTGCGGGCAGCCGCTTCTTTGAGGTGAAAACCGTGCAGATCATCGACGGAGAGGACCTGCCTGTCAGCAAGCCTTGCATTTTGGCCCAGGACGAGGGCTACAACGTGGAGTGGAGCACGGAGCTGCGGGTGCCCCAGGCCTTTGAAGAATACGTGAAAGGCTGGTTCGCCTTAAAGCTCATCAGCCGGGAGCTGGGCCTGGGAGCCGGCGACGGCTTCGTGTTCAACATGAGCGTGGGCTACGACCTGAAGGGCATCCAGTCCGAGAAGATCGACCGCTACATCGAAGGGATGAAGCAGGCCAAGGATACGGACGTCTGGAAGGAGTGCATGGCCTGGGCCAAGATCAACCTGGGCCGCTTCGCCCATATCGACGAGGCCTATTTGGAAGGCTTGGATTCCCAAATCTGCAAGTCCATCACCCTGTCCACCCTCCACGGCTGCCCCCCGGAGGAAATTGAGCGCATCGCCACCTATCTGATCCGGGAGAAGAAGCTGCACACCTACATCAAGTGCAACCCCACTTTGCTGGGATATGCCTTCGCCCGCAAAACCATGGACGACATGGGCTACGACGAGCTGGCCTTTGACGACCACCATTTCCGGAGCGATTTGCAGTTTGAGGACGCGGTGCCCATGCTGCGCCGCCTCCAGGTCCTTGCGGCGGAAAACGGCCTGGAGTTTGGGGTGAAGCTCACCAACACCTTCCCGGTGCAGGTGAAAAAGGGCGAGCTCCCCGGCGAAGAAATGTACATGAGCGGCCGCAGCCTGTTCCCTTTGTCCATCGCCTTGGCGGAAAAGCTGGGCCGGGCCTTTGAGGGGAAGCTGCGGGTATCCTTCTCCGGCGGGGCGGACCAGCACAACATCCGCAAGATTTTTGAGGCGGGCATCTGGCCCATCACCTTGGCCACCACCTTGCTCAAGCCCGGCGGGTACAACCGGTTGCTGCCCATGGCCCAGGAACTGGCGAGCCTTCCCTTCGCCCCCTTTGCCGGGCTGGATGTGCCCGCCATCGCCAAC
>JARKQO010000389.1 GCA_029974855.1 Eubacteriales bacterium | reverse complement strand
CAGCCAGACCGCCATGGAGAACCTGGTGATGAAGGGCGTGCCCATGCCCGCCGCCATGCCCAACTTCGTTTCCGACGGCATGGGGGATTTGGTGGCCCAGATCGGGGATTACGACAATGGCCGGGCCAGCCTGGGCTATTCCTACCTGTACTATGTGGAGAACCTGTACCGCTCGGATGCGGTGCGGGTGCTGTCCATCGACGGGGTGGCCCCCACCCCGGAGAACCTGCGAAGCGGCAAGTATCCCCTTACCACCTGCTACTATGCGGTATACCGCCAGGGCGAGGCCCTGGGCGAGGCCTTCGCCCAGTGGCTGCAAGGCCCCGTGGGGCAGCAGTGCGTGGAGCTGGCCGGGTATGTGGGGTATGGGGAGTAGGGGAAGGCGCAAGAGATTAAACCACACCCCAATGCAAACCGGGGCAGAAGCGGCATGGCGCCGATCCAGCCCCGGTTTTTAATATCGATTTGATTTTCCCTTGCCTAAGTCATATCCAGATAAAAGTTGGGATTCCAAAGGGACGTGTCCCTTTGGTGGGGTTCCTAGGGGCGAAGCCCCTAGGCGTTCCTCCCCCCGTTCTTGCGCTGCTCCCAGGCGGTCAGCAAGGGCCCGGCGATGCAGACGGTGGAGTAGCAGCCGCTGAGGGTGCCGATGGTCATAGGTAAGGCGAAGGAGCGGATGGAATCCAGGCCGTAGCCGGAGGCGAACAGGAACACCATCATCACGCTGGCAAAGACCGCCAGGTTCGTGTTCAGGGAGCGGGTGAAGCTCTGGGAGATGCTTCTGTCGATGAGCTGCTGGACGGGGAGCTTCGGGTCCAGGCGGCGGTTTTCCCGGATGCGGTCGTAGATGACGATGGTGTCGTTGATGGAATAGCCCAAAATGGTGAGGGCCACGGCGATGAAGGAATCGCCGATGGGAATCCGGAAGATCACGAAGACGAAGAACACCACCAGCAGGTCATGGAGCAAAGACAGCAGCGCCATGGAACCCGCGGCCAGGCCGTGGATTTTACGGAAGCTGAACCATACGTAGAGCATGATCAGCGCGGCGGAGAGGGCCAGGGCCAGCATGCCGTTTTGGAGGAAGTGTTTGCCGAAGAAGGGAGCCACGTTGTTGGTTTCGGAGAGAACAAAGCTTTGATCCGGGTAGGCGTCGGCCAGGGCCTGGGTCACGGAGGCCAGCTCCTCGTTGGAGATGCCCTCATTGCCCGCCAGGCTGAGGATCAGCTTCTTGTTCTGGGTGATGTAGTCCGTGGTGACCTGGGCGGACAGGGGCTCGTTCAGCACAGCGGAAACCACGTCCCCGGCGTCCTCGGGGTCCAGGGGCACGGCCTCGGCGATGTCGTACTTCACGATGGAGCCGCCGGTGAACTGGATATCAAAATGCACGCCGTTCACCAGAATCATCACCACCCCCAGCAGGGCGATGGCCCCGGAGATCAGGTAGTAGATCCGGCGCTTCTCAAAGAAGGGGAATACCTTCACCTCTTTTTTGGCCAGGGCCTTGGGGCTCATGAACTGGGTGGGGGAATGGGCTATCCCCATGGCCACCAAAGATTTGGTCAGGGCCCGGGTGACGTAGACCCCTGCCAGGAAGTTCATGACGATGCCAAAGAGCAGCGTGTAGGCAAAGGACAGGATCGCACCGGAGCCCAAAGCCATCATGATCACGGCTACGATGAGCACGGTGATGTTGCCGTCAAAAATGGAGGAGAAGGACTGCTTGAAGCCCATGTTCACGGCCTGGCGGATGGGCTTGCCGGTGCGCAGTTCCTCCCGGATGCGCTCGGCGGAGATGATGTTGGCGTCCACCGCCATGCCGATGGACAGGATGATGCCGGCGATGCCCGGCAGCGTTACGGTGAACTGGGGCCAGCACAGAAGGATCAGCTGGCCAGCCACCTGAAGCAGCAAAGAGCATACCGCCACCAGCCCGGAGAGCCGGTAGTAGAACACCAGCCCCAGGCAGATGAGGATAAAGGCCGCGATGCCCGCCATCAGCATCAGCTCCAGGGCGTTGGAGCCCAGGCTGGGGCTGATAGCGCTGTAGTTCTCCGTATGGAGGGAGAAGGGCAGCGCGCCGGAGTTGATTTGGTTGGACAGGAGCCGGGCCTCCTCCATGGTGGCGATGTCGGAGATGACGCACTGGTTTCCGGTGATGGGGCTGCGCACCCGGGGAGAGGAGATTTCCACGTCATCCATGAAGATGCTGATGTGCTGGCCCACCAGCCGGGCCGTGGCCTCGTTGAAGCTCTTGGCCCCTTCGGCGTCCAGATCCAGGTTCACTAAATAGGTGGTGGGGTTCTGAGGGTCCCGGGACCAGGTGGTGCTGCGGGCCACGTTCTTGCCCTCCAGCACGATGACGCCCTGGGGGTCCCGGAAGGTAAGGTGGGCCATGCTGCCCAGCTCCGCGATGGCGGCGGCCGGGTCAAAGTCCGTCTCCCCGGTTTTCCAGGGGAAGCGCACGAAGATATAGCCGTTTTGCTTGTCCAAGGTCACGTCCCGGTCCAGGATGTTGTTTTGGTCCAGCCGGGTTTCGATGACCACCCGGGCGGCCTCCAGCTCCTCCCCGGTGGGCAGCCGGTCCAGGCCCTTGGGGGAGAAGGCCACGTCTACCCCGCCCCGGATATCGATGCCAAAGCGCATGTCCCCCGCGCCCCGGAGGGTGAGGAAATCCGTGTGGATACCGAAAAATGCGATATAGGAAAGCAGCAACGTACAGATCACGATCAAGAGAAAGGTGGTTTTGCCCTTGGCATGCCGTTTGGAAGTGTTCATTTTTCATCGCTCCTTGCATTGGGTTCAGCCTGGGTACCGACTAGGCCCCTCAGGCCGGAGGGGCGTGGGTGCCCACCCGCACCAGCACATGGCGCTGAAAAACCGGAAGGTATAGGGGAAACCGGGATGCCCGCCGGCAGACCAGAAGCAGCGCCGGCAGGCCCGTAGGCAAAGCCCAGGCCAGAGGCCCCCCGGGCTGCCGGGCCTTGCCGGGGCCCCAGGGCTGGGGCAAGGGCAACAGCAGGGTCTCCGCCTCCTGGGGGTTGATGTCACAAGCGACGCTTTCGGTCTGAGGCGGCCTGGGAACGGCCTGAGGCTCCCCCTCCCCCCAGGGCGCGGCAAAAAACAGCCCCAGCAGCAGCGCCGCTGTGGCCACAAGGCAGAGAGCCTTGGCCAAAATCCTTGGGATGTGGGGCATGGGGTCCTCCTTGGGGGATGGATCAGGGGGTATTATACCATTCCATCCGCAAAAGGGATAGTGGAAATACAAAGGGCCGGGTCCTATACCACCACCTGAACGCGGCTGCCGCCGCTTTTCTCCTTGGTGACGACAATTTGCTTGTCGATGCGGTGCTTCAGCTCGCCCACATGGGAGATGATCCCCACCAGGCGGCGGCCCTGGCTGAGGGAAGCCAGCACGCCGATGGCCTGCTGGAGGGATTCCTCGTCCAGGGAGCCGAAGCCCTCGTCTACAAAGAGGGTATCCAGGTGGATGCCCCCGGCCCAGGATTGGATTTCGTCCGCCAGGCCCAAGGCCAGGGCCAAAGAGGCCATGAAGCTCTCCCCGCCGGAGAGGGTTTTCACGCTGCGCCGGGTGCCGTTGTAGTGGTCCAGCACGTCCAACTCCAGGCCGCTGCTGAGGCGGTTGTCCAGCACTTCCTCCTGGCGCAGCAGCTCGTACTGGCCCCCGGTCATGACCATGAGGCGGGTGTTGGCCCGGCCCAGAATCTGGTCAAAATAGGCCATCTGCACATAGGTTTCCAGGGTGATCCGCTCCTTGCCGGACACGGAGCCGTTGGCGGTGTCCGACAGGGCCTTGACCCAGGCGTACCGGGCCTGGGCGGCCACCAAGGCCTCCCCCTGGGTTTGGATGCCTTCCAGGGCCAAGGCGTTGCGGTCCAGGCGGGAGCGCAAGGCCTGGAGCCGGGCCTCCAGCTCCTGCTTGGCCTGGACCAGCTCCTCCCCCAAAGCGGTTTGGGCCGCCAGGTCCAGGGGAGGGCTGTTTTTCAGCTGCCGGGCGAGGGAGGCGATCTGCCCCTGGAGCCCGGCCATGCGGCTTTGGCAGTCCCGCAGGGCCTGGTCTGCGGCTTGGCGGGCTTTTTGCAGCTGCTCCAGCCGGGCTTGGAGCTGGGCCAGGACCTCCAGGGCCTCCTGTCGGCCGGCATGGGGCAACTGGGCGGAAAGGCCCGCCCACTCCCCCTGGAGCCCGCTTTCCCGGGCAGCCAAGGCGGAGGTCGCTTCCCGGGCGTGGCCCAGAAGCGCCTGGGCCTCCGCCATGCCCTGGCGCTGCTTGGGCAACAGCTGGGCCAGCTCCGTCCGGCGGGATAACCGCCGCTCCTGGAGGGCCAATTCCCCGGCGGTGGATTCCATGGCCTCTTGCAAGGCCTTGGCCCCTTCCATCATCCGCCTGGGCAGCTGGCCCCTGTCCACGGGGCCCAGAAGGGCTTCCCCCTGGCGCAGGGCCTCCCGCTCCCGGCCATCCCAGCGGGTGTTGGCCGCGGCGGCCTCTTCGCTGAGGCGGCGGGCCTGGGCCAGGGCCTGGTCGTGGCTGGCCTGGGCCTGCTCCACCGCCTGTTGGGTGGGGGCCCGGGGGGGAGGCTGGGCCGGGGAGGGATGCTCCCGGGAGCCGCACACCGGGCAGGGCGCGCCGGGGGCAAGGCCCAATGCCAGCAGCCCCGCCTGGGCGTCCAAAAAGGCCCTGGAAAGGCGCTGGGATTCCGCCCCCAGGCTTTGCTCCCGCTGGGCGGCCTCCCGGTAGGCTTCCTGGGCGGCGGCAAGGGCCTGAGCCAACCCTTTGCAGTCCCGCAAGACAGCGTCCAGCTCCTTGAACTGGTCCCGCTGCCGGTGCTGCTGCTGCTGGCGGGCGGCCAGCAGCTCCCGCTGGGCCGGGGCGTCCTCCAGGCTGGCCTGCTCTTCCTCCATCTCCCCCAGGCGGGCCTGGAGGGTTTCCAGACCGCTTTGGGCCCGTAGAACGGCGGCCTGCTTTTCTTCCTTTTCCTGGGAAACCCGGGCCAGCTCCTTGCCCTTGGCCTCCAGGGCCTCATACCGGGGCAAAGCGGCCTGGGCGGCTGCAATTTCCCCAGCCAGGGCCTGGGCCTGGGGCTGCCGGGCCTCCTCCTGATGGAAGGCCAAAGCCAGGAGCTGTTCCTGGGCTTGTTCCTCCCCCAGGGCCTCCCGGGCCTGGCAAAGAGCCGCCAGGGCCTCCTGCCGGGCCCTGGCCTGGCCCAAAGCTTGCTGCGCCTGGGAAAGACGTTCCTCCAGCAGGGCCCGGTCCTTTTCCAGGGTCGCCAGGGCCTCCTGGTCCTGGGCCATGAACGCCCGGGCCAAAGCTGTTATTTCCTCCAGGAAGGCTTGGTCCATGGGGCCGGGGCTTTGTCGGGCCTGGGCCAGCTCCTCCCCCAAGGGGTCCTGGGGGGGAGCCCCAAGGCCGCTTATATACTGGGAAACGCTTTGGCGGAGGTTGTCGCACAGGCTCTTGGCCTGTTTCGCTTCCTCCCAGAGCTTCTCTTGGAGAAGCTGGTAGGGCCCGGTTTGGAAGATGTGGCGGAAGATGTCCACCCGCTCCTTGGTGCCTGCCAGCAGCAGCTTGCGGAAATTCCCCTGGGCGATCATGGCGGTTTGGGCGAACTGGCTGCGGGTGAGCCCCAACAGCTCCTGAACGGCCTTGGTAACGGCCACAAAGCCCGTCACTACCTTGCCATCGGGCAAAGTGAGGGTGGTTTTGCCGGTTTTGTCCGGGTAAAAGCGCAGGAGGCGGTAGGGCTGCTCCCGGTGCAAAAAGGCCAGCTCCACAAAGGTTTTCACGCTTTCCGCCGCGTACTTGCTCCGCAGCAGGGCCTTGTCCCGCTCCTCTCCGCTGGGCTCCCCGTACAGGGCGAAGGTGATGGCGTCAAACAAGGTGGTCTTTCCGGCCCCGGTATCCCCGGTAATCAGGTACAAGCCGCTGTCCCCCAAGGCGTCCAGGTTCAGCTCCGTCCGCCCAGGGAAAGGCCCGAAGGCGGAGAGGATCAAGGTGGTGGGCCTCATGGGTTTCCCTCCCATACGCGTTCCATGAGCTCCTTCAGCAGAGCCTCCTGCCCGGGAGTCATGGCCGCGCCGTTTTGCGCCTGGTACAGCTCCCCGAACAGCGCCAGGGGGGACTTGCGCCGGGCCTGCTCCGCCGGGGTCACGGAGGCCTGGGAGCGGGTGCGGGCATTGTCGTAGGCCAGCTGGAGGGCGTTGGGGTAGATGCTGCGCAATCGGCCCATGGCGTCGGGAATCTCCTGCTCGTCGGTGAGGGTGATGTGGAGGTAATCCTCCGTAGGAGTATTTTGGTAGGCGCTGCGGGCCGTGAGCTCCAGGTAGGAACCCCGAAGCTTCCGCATCTGCCGCAGGGGCGTTAGGGGCAAAGCGGACAGGGCCACCCGGCCCTTTTCCCCTAGCTCCACCAAGGTGACGGACTTCTGCTGCCCAGCCTCGGAAAAGGAATAGGCCAAGGGGCTGCCACAGTAGCGGAGGGTTTCCCGGCCCACATGCTGGGGGCTGTGGAGATGGCCCAAAGCCACGTAGTCAAAGGCGTCAAACACCGCCCCGTCCACATTGTCCATGCCGCCCAGGCTGACTTCCTCGGACTGGCAGGGCACCCCGCCGGTGACGAACTGATGGGCCAGTAGCACAGCGCGCCTGGAGGGGTCCCCGGGGGCCCCCTCCAGGGCCTGGGCCAAGGCCTGGGTGTATGTGGATAGCTCCGCCTGGGGGAAGGCGGCCCGCACATGAGCGGGCTTCACAAAGGGCAGCAGGTAGAAATCCACCGGGCCCAGATTATCCTCCAAGGTGAGGGGGGCCAAAGGTCCCTCATAGGCCGGGGCCAGCGCCACGCCCCCCTGCCGCATGATCCGCCCCCCGAAGGCGATGCGCTCCGGGGAATCGTGGTTGCCGCTGATCACCAGCACCTGGACCTCCTGGGAGGCCAGCTCCCAGAGGAAATCGTCAAAGAGGCGCACCGCCTCCACCGGGGGCACGGGCTTGTCGTACACGTCCCCGGAGATCAGCGCACAGTGGGGCTTGCACTCCCGGGCGTAGGCCAAAATCTGCTGCAAAATATAAGCCTGGTCCTGGAGCATGGACAGCTCCATCACCCGCTTGCCCAGGTGGAGGTCGGACAGATGAAAAAACCTCATGCTTTCCCTCCGGCGGCCTTTTTCTGGTAGCGCTCCTCCTCGCTGAAGACGCAGCCGCAGTACTTTTGCATGTATAGCTCCAAAGCCCGGGCCTGGGCCTGTCCCTGGCGGAACAGGGGCCGGAAATCCCGGTAGAGGAAGGGCACCCCCGCCTTCTCCCCTTCTTCTTGGGCAACCCTCACCAGCAGCTCATGGTTTTGGTAGGGGCTGATCAGCAAGGTGGTGGTAAAGGCGGCAAAGCCTTTGGCAGCGGCGTATTGGGCCGTGGCCTCCATCCGGGTGCGGTAGCAGAATTCACACCGGCCCTGGATATCCGCCGCCACAGCCTGTACAAAGGGCCGCAGGCCGTATTCCCCGTGGAGGATCAAGGGCAGGCCGATGGTTTGGGCATAGGCGACCATAGCCTCCCGGCGGCTACGGTATTCCGTGAAGGGGTGGATGTTGGGGTTGTGCCAAAAGGCCACGGGAGAAAAGCCCTCCTGCCGCAGGGAATCCACACAGGCGACGGAGCAGGGGGCGCAGCACACATGCAGCAGCAAAGAGGGGACGGCCATGAACGCACCTCCGGGAATGGGATGGGTTCATTATAGCATGGCAGGAGGGGAGGGACAAGGAAAGCTGGGGGAGTGGCAGCGGGCGGGCAGGTCCCCTTCCTTTCCCATGCCTTGCCAGGGTTTTCCCCCTGTGCTATACTGTTTGCGAATATGACAAAGGGGGGGGAGCCACTGTGCGGCGCATCCAGAGAGTTTTTTGCCTGGCCTTGGTTCTTTGCCTGTTTTGGGCCTTGCCCGGGGAAGGAACCCCGCAGGGCCTGATCCCCGCCGCCCGGGCCGAGGCGGCGGACGTGAAGGCGGCCTTTGAGGCAGGGTTAGCTTTGCTGAAAACCCCCGCCCAGGAGGGGAAGGACCGGGGCGCGTACGCCCTGCATCCCGGGGAAAGCGCCTATGTGCCGGATGTGGCCCCGGAGATCATCCCCTTTGATCAGCCGGGGGGAGGGATTCCCCTTCTTGCCGGCGGCACCTTTGAAAGCAGCGATGAGGCCGTGGTCACCGTGAATCCCCAGGGCCTGATGACCGCCCGGGGGGAGGGCTCCGCCCGGGTGGTATACCGCACCGGGGCCGGGGGCATCCTTTCCTATGAGATCACCGTGAGCCGGGATATTCCCAGGGAGCTGGCCAAGAACATGGCCTACATCGCCCAGCGGGAGTTCTTGCAGACCCGGCGGGCCCGGCTGCCCAAGTACAACCAGTACGCCCGCTGGTACTATGGCAAGAAAAAAGAGGTGGGCTGGTGCTCCGTGTTCACCATCTACTGCGCCAACGCCGCCGGGGCCAACCCCCTGAAAAAGAAGGACAGCGCTCAGGTGACGGCGGAGGAAACCCTGTACCTGCGGGAGGGGCAGGTGGGGAACCAGTATGACGGCTTCATGGATTTGGACCGCTTCGGGGGCATCCCCCGGGTGGGGTACCTGGTGATCTACGCGGACATGTCCAACGCCTACCGCACCACCCACATCGGCATCGTGGTGGACGTTCAGGACCAGGGCGGGGGCCTGTACCGGGTGAGGACCGTGGAGGGGAACATGAGCAACACGGTGAAAAGCTACGTGTTCCTCTACGACAGCAACAAGGACAACCACCTGGTAGGGGCGGAAAAGGGGCGGAAGCTCCAGTACAACATGAGCGAGGTGGCCCCGGAGGACCGGGGGGACCCCCTGCCCCAGTATGAGCTCCACACGGATCATTGGTCCGTCTTTGGATTTTGCGAAACCTGGAAATGAGGTTTCACAGGCCCGCGCAAGGGGTATCCTCACAGGCGGAATGTACCGGACCATCATTTGGATAGGAGGGGTTTTGAGATGAAAGATTTGAAGGGAACCAAGACCGAGGCCAATCTGCGGGAGGCCTTTGCCGGGGAAAGCCAGGCCCGCAACAAGTACACCTATTACGCTGCCAAGGCCCGCAAGGACGGCTATGTGCAGATTGCCGAGCTTTTTGAGGAGACCGCCAACAACGAGAAGGAGCACGCCAAGCTGTGGTTTAAGCACCTTCACGGCGGCGAGGTGCCCTCTACCGAGGCCAATTTGCTGGACGCCGCCACAGGCGAAAACTACGAGTGGACGGATATGTACGACCGGATGGCCAAGGAAGCCCGGGAGGAGGGCTTCATCGAGATTGCCACCCAGCTGGAAGGCGTGGGCAAGATCGAGAAGCACCACGAGGAGCGTTACCGCCAGCTGCTGGCCAACATCGAAGGCGGCCTGGTGTTCAGCCGGGACGGGGACATGATCTGGGAATGCGGCAACTGCGGCCACATCGTCATCGGCCCCAACGCCCCGGAGCTGTGCCCCGTGTGCAAGCATCCCAAGGCCTACTTCAAGCTTCGGGCCCAGAATTACTAAAACAGTGGCCCGCCGCGCCCCTTTGAGCTGAAACGGCCGTCATTCGATCAAAATGCCATGGGTGCTCCCCACCAATGGCATTTTGGTCGAATTTGCATAGGAGCGGAGCTCCGCTGAAAACAAAGGAGGAAGGGCCATGAGGGTTGCCCACGTCAACGTGACCGCCACGCTGTCCACCGGGCGCATCGCGGTGGACATCTGCCGGGTGCTGATGGAGCGGGGGCATAAGGGCCTAATCGCCTTTGCCCGGGGTACCGCCCCCGTCCAGGTGCCCCACCTGCGGGTGGGCAGCCTGCCGGGGGTGGGGCTGCACCTGGCCTGGGCGCGGCTGACGGACCGGGCGGGCTTCGCCAGCCTGGGGGCCACCCGGAAGCTGGTGCGCCAGCTGACGGCCTACAGGCCCGACGTGGTGCACCTTCATAACCTTCACGGCTACTACCTCCACCTGCCCACCCTGTTTCGCTGGCTGGCCAAAAGCGGGGTGCCGGTGGTGTGGACCCTTCACGACTGCTGGGCCTACACCGGGCACTGCGCCTACTACACCATGGCCCCAGGCGACGCCTCCCGCCGGGAGGGGCGCACCCACCGCTCCCGCACCACCCGGGGCTGCGACCGCTACAAGCGGGGCTGCGGCCATTGCCCCCTGAAGGGGGCCTATCCCGCCAGCCTGCTGCTGGACCAGAGCGCCCGGAACTGGCGGGAGAAGCGGGCTTTGATCACCCGGCTCCGGGCCCTGTGGCTGGTGACCCCGTCCAGGTGGCTGGCGGCGGAGGTGGCTAAGTCCTTTTTGGAGGACTATCCGGTGCGGGTGATCCCCAACGGCATCGACCTGGGAGCCTTCCGCCCCTGTGAGGATGCGGAGTACCTGGCGGACGTGTGGCACAAATGCCGCCTTCAGGAGCTGGAGCACCGCAAGTTCCTCCTGGGGGTGGCCAGCGTTTGGGAGGAGCGCAAGGGCCTGGCGGATTTCTTCGAGCTGGCGGCTTTGCTGGGGGATGAGTACCGCATCGTGCTGGTGGGGCTCTCCTCCCTCCAGCGGGAGATGCTGCCCCAAAATGTCATCGGCCTGGGCCGCACCGAAAGCCTGCGGGAGCTTTGCGCTTTGTACACCGCCGCGGATCTGTATGTGAGCCTCAGCCACGAGGAAACCATGGGCATGACCCTCCTGGAGGCCATGGCCTGCGGCACTCAGGTGCTCTGCTACGACGCCACCGCTTTGCCGGAAAGCGTCACCCCGGCGGTGGGGGCCGTGGCCCCCCTGGGGAACCTGGACGCCGTGGCGGCCCAGGTACAAAAGCTTTGCCAATGCCCCAAGGACCCGGCGGATTGCCGCCGCCACGTCCAGGCCTACGACAAGGCCCTGCGCTTTGGGGAGTATGTGGATTTGTATGAGGAGATCGCCGGGGTACGGCAGGGGTAAGGAGCATCATGGGATTTTGCTTTTCTTGCGCGGTGGGAGTTTATGGGCAAAGAGGGCCTGGGGGGAAGCGAGAATCCCTCCGGGCCCTCTTTCCATAGCCCCATTTCTTCCTTTTATGGTACAATCATCTCAAACCACCCTCAACCATCCCCCCCAAAGGAGTGACGCCCATGAGCGAGCTTCCCATGCAAGGCCCCAAGCACATGCATTTGCATCTAGACGAGCCGGACCGTCTGTGCCAGGTGGCCCGGGCCCTGTCCAGCCCGGTGCGCATCCAGATCATGCAGATGCTGGGCAAAAAGTCCATGCGGAGCGTGAACGAGCTGGCGGAGTGCCTGGATGTGCCCGTGTCCACGGTGGCCCTGGCGGTGCGCACCTTGGAGGAGGCTGGGCTCATCTTTACAGAAAACATGCCCGGCATGCGGGGCATGATGAAGCTTTCCACCCGCAAAATCGATGCCGTGAGCATAGGCCTTGTGCCCCACGAGGAAAAAACCGGCAGCTCCCTTACCATGCGCCTGCCTGTGGGCTGCTATGCCCGGGTGGGGAACATCAAGCCCACCTGCGGGCTGGCGGCGGCCAACAATGTCATCGGCGAGGACGATAACCCCCGCACTTTTTATTCCCCGGACCGCTTTACCGCGCAGCTGCTATGGTTCCGCCAGGGCTTTGTGGAATATCTCTTCGGCCTGCTGCTGGTTGACCAGATTGAGATCGACTGGCTGGAGCTTTCCTTTGAGGCCTGTTCTGAGGCCCCCATGTACAGGGACCCCTGGAAAAGCGACATCCGGGTGTCCATCAACGGCCGGGCCCTGGGCATTTGGACCAGCCCCTGCGACTGCGGGGAGCGCCGGGGCAGCCTGAACCCCGCCTGGTGGTCCGACATGTCCACCCAGCATGGCTTTTTAAAGACCTGGCGGGTGGACAAGTTGGGGAGCTATTTGGACAATATGTACCTCTCCGCCGTCACCCTGGCCGATCTGAACCTGGGGGCCCATCAGGCGGTCACCGTGCGCATCGAGGTGCCCGAGGACGCGGAAAACGTGGGGGGCCTGAACCTCTTTGGGGAGCAGTTCGGGGATTTTCCCCAGGATATCATGCTGCAGGTGGGCTATCATATGAAGGAAGGCTCCTCGGGCAAATAACATCCAATAAAATTAGAATAAATTGTTCAAAAACTAGATTCAGGGATAGGTTCCATATACCAGTCTCAAAACCATTGACAGCTTCATAGGGGTAATGTTATAGTAGAGTCACCAAGCGCTGGTAGATATTTTATGCAAAGCGACGAGGTACAAGGGCTTGACTCATTAAGAATTTTGCATGAATTCCCTGCCAAAGCGCTAGAAAATTCCAAAAATCATGTAATTAACGTGTGATTTTTGCGTGTTTTCCAAAAACTGGAGGAACGTATGCTGCACAACACCCCCATTCCCCGCTCGGAGCATCCCCGTCCCGATTTTGTACGGGATACCTTTCTGAACCTGAACGGCCTTTGGCAATTCGCCTTTGACGATGAGGACCGGGGCCTTGCCCAAAGCTGGTTTGCCCCGGACCACCCACTGCCCCGGCAAATTACGGTGCCCTTTGCCTACCAAACCCCCGCCAGCGGCATCGGCACGGAGGAGATCCACCCCATCCTCTGGTACCGCCGCGGCTTTGCGGTACCCCCGGAGATGGCGGGCAAAAGGCTGCTGCTGCGCTTTGGCGCGGTGGATTACGCCTGCCGCGTCTTTGTCAACGGCCAGCAGGCCGGGGAGCACCGGGGGGGCTATACCCCCTTCGCTTTGGATATCACCCATCTGGTGCGGGACGGGGAAAACGACCTGTGCCTGCGGGTGGAGGACCAGCCCGACTGCACCCAGCCCCGGGGCAAGCAGTACTGGGATCAGGGCCTTATGGGCTGCTGGTACACCCCGGTCAGCGGCATCTGGCAGACGGTGTACCTGGAGGCGGTGGGGGACTATGCCCTGACCCAGATCCATGTCACCCCGGACGTTGACAGGAGCCAGGCCGCCATCGAGCTGGCCCTGGACCGCTTTCCCACCGCACCGCTGACGGTGAGGGTACAGGTGTCCTTCCAGGGAAAGCCCGTGAAGCGCCTGACCCTGGAAACCGTGGACCGGCAGGTCCGCATTCCCGTGGACATGGTAGCCAAGGGGGATTTGGACCCGGTGAGGCTGTGGCGGCCCGGGGAGCCCAACCTGTACGACCTCTCCGTGCGGCTGCTGGAGGGGGACCGGGAACACGACCATGTGGACACCTACTTTGGCATGCGCAAGGTGGAGGTGGTGAACGGGCAGTTTTTGCTGAACAACTCCCCCCTGTATCAGCGCCTGGTGCTGGACCAGGGCTATTGGCCCCAGTCCTTGATCACCCCTCCCTCCGACGAGGCCATCCAAAAGGATATTGAGCTCACTTTGGCCCTGGGCTTCAACGGGGCCCGGAAGCACCAAAAGCTGGAGGACCCCCGCTATTACTACTGGGCCGACAGGATGGGCCTGCTGGTATGGGGCGAGGTGCCCTCCCCCTACGACTTCGCGGATGAAACCGTCCGCAACCTGGCGGAAACTTTTTTGGGCTTCATCGACCGGGACTTTAACCACCCCTGCCTCATCGTCTGGGTGCCACTGAACGAAAGCTGGGGCGTGCGGCAGATGTACGCCGACCCCCGCCAGCAGGCCACAGGCCGCATGCTGTACCACATGGGCAAGGCCGCCGACGGCAGCCGCCCGATCTCCAGCAACGACGGCTGGGAGCAGGTGGTCACCGACATCAATGGCGTGCACGACTATACCGCTGACAAAGAGGTGATGGCCAAGCATTTTGAAAGCCGGGAAAAGGTGGAAAAAACCGCCGCGGACCATCGCATGTCCTTCGCCCGGGGCGAGGAGCCCACGGGCCGGGAGGCCTTCATGGTAACGGAGTTCGGCGGCATCGCCTTTGCCACCCTCGGCCAACAGGGGTCCATGGGAGGCATGGAGACCTGGGGCTACCACGGCAAGGTCACCGATGAGGCGGAGTTTCTGAAGCGCTTTGGAGGCGTGTTTGAAGCGGTGCGGGAACTTCCTTACTGCGAAGGCTATTGTTACACCCAGCTTACCGACGTGATGCAGGAGATCAACGGCTTGCTGACCCCCCAGCGGGAGCCCAAAGTGGCCCCGGAAAAGATCGCCGCGCTGGTGCGCAACGCCTTTGGCCGCAACGGCTGAGGCTGACACCCGAAATATCGCCGTCAGGCGGTAGATAAAAAAGGAGGATTACCATGAAAAAGACCCTGGCATTGATTCTTTCCATGTTGCTGGTTCTGGCAATGGCCCCCATGTCCCTGGCGGAGGGCACTGTGGAAGTGGACTTCTGGACCGTGTTTACCGGCGAGGACGGCGTGAACATGGATCAGCTGGTTGCGGATTTCAACGCCGCCAACCCCGGCATCCAAGTGAACCACATGAAGATGGACGCTTCCGATTTGTACACCAAGGCCCCCTTGGCCGTGGCCGCCGGTGAAGGCGTGCCGGACGTGGCCATCGTCCATGCGGAGCGCATTGCGCAGTTCGTGAAGGACGGCCTGGTGATGCCCTTTGCGGATGTGCTGGCCAATGGCGACTTCGCTGCCGAGCAGTATCTCTCCGCTGGCTGGAACCTGGGCGAGATCGACGGCGTGCGCTACTCCCTGCCCCTGGACGTGCACTCCTGGGTGTGCTATGTGAACCTGGAACTGCTGGCCCAGTATGACCTGGAGACCCCCGTGCTGGACGACGGCATCCTCACCTGGGACGAGGTGAAGGCTGTTTCCGAAAAGGCCAAGGCCGATGAGATCACCGGCATCACCCTGACCTGGAACCGCCCCTACATCCTGTCCATGTACTACCAGCTGGGCGGCCAGCTCTCCGAGGACGGCGTCAACGCCAGCTTCAACAACGAGACCTTCATCAAGGTGCTGGATGATTTGAGGGCCATGCACGACGCGGGCCTCACCAGCGTGGACGGGGACGATCCCTTCGGCGGCCTGTTTGTAGGCGGCATGGCGGTGTTCTGCCCCGAAGGCATCTGGATGAACAACGGCGTGAAGGACGCGGGCTTCGACTACACCATGGCCATCTTCCCCCAGTATGACGCGGAGAACGTGAAGTTCTGGGCTTCCTCCCACCAGTTCGTGGAGTTCAAGAAGGAAACCACCCCCGAGAAGCAGGCCGCTATCGCCAAGTTCCTGCAGTATGTCCGTGACAACTCCTTGCTGTGGGCCCAGGCCGGCCAGACCGTGGCCTCCCTGAAGCTCCTGGAGGATCCGGTCTATCAGGACATGAAGCAAGCCTTCCTGGCCGGGTACGGCGAGAGCATGATGGTTTCCGACTACATCAACTACGGCCTGGCCGTGGATGTCCTGGACCCCATGGGCTGGGAGAGCGTCTTTGGCCGCATGACCTCTGCGGAATTCGCCCAAGCGCTGCAGCAAAAGGTTGACGAGAAGGTTGCCGCGAAGTAAGATTACCCCATAGGGGACGCCGGGAAACCCCCGGCGTCCCCAGTTCTCTTTTCCCCTGGATCCCAAGTGAAGGAGAAATGGCCATGACCATCCAACCCAATAGGGCCCCGGCCCGGAGCGGGCGCCGGCTCAAGGCGAACTTGACGGCGCTTTCTTTCCTTGCTCCGCATCTGCTGCTCTTCGCGGTATTTTTTCTCATTCCCTCGGTGGTGGGCATTGTCTCCGCCTTTTCCAAGTGGCAGTTGGGCAAGCCCATGGAGTTCATCGGGCTTGAAAACTTCAAAACCCTCTTTTTCAATCCAAATTCGCAATACTATTGGCAGCTGCGGTGGGGCCTGGGCAACACCATCAAATTCGTGGCTCTGACCGTTCCCTTCCAAATTATCATGCCGCTGCTGTTGGCGGTGGCCCTGAAGCAGAAGCCCTTTGGCCATAAGCTGTTTCAGTCCCTTTTTTATCTTCCGGCGCTTTTGTCCATCGCCGTGGTGATGCTGGGCTGGAACTATATGTTCAACATGTCCGCGGGATTCATTAACCAGGCCCTGGGCCTTGGGAAATTGAACTGGACTACCAGCCCGCCTCATAGCTGGATGGCGCTGGTGACCATCACCATCTGGTGGGTGGCCGGGGGCAATATGATCATCTACCAAAGCGCTTTGGCCTCCATTCCCCAGGAGCTATACGAAGCCGCCTCCGTGGACGGGGCTAACGGATGGCGCCAGTTCTGGCACATCACCGTGCCGGGCATGCGCTATCCCCTGACCTATACGGCCATTACCAGCGTGATTCAGCAGTTTGGCATCTACGGGCAACCCCTGATGTTTGACGTTGCCAGAGTTGGCGGGCCCACGGTGGCCATGGTCAACGGGTTTGACAAGCGCAGCTACTACGTCATGCTGATGTATATATTCGACCTGGGCTTTGGCCGGGCCGGGGGCGACCCCGGCATGGCGTCCGCCATGGCGCTGGTGCTGGGCCTGGTGATTCTGGCGGTTTCCGTGATTCAGTTCCGCATACTCAGAGCCAACGCGCAGTAAAGGAGGCGGCCCCGATGACCAACGCGCACATCCCTTCCCGCAGGCCGCACAGCCTGGGCACCTGGTTTCACAAAAACCTGGGCAAGATCATCGCCTTTGCCTTTTTGATGGCGCTGCTTGTCATATGGATTATGCCCATCGTATGGACGGTGCTTTCCAGCCTGAAGCCCAGCTCGGAAGCCAAGCAGTACCTGAAGCTGAAAAACATTATCCCCATCACCTGGACCCTGGACAACTATGCCTATGTGTTCAACACCGCCACCACCCCGATTTGGGGCTGGATGAGAAACTCCTTTGTGGTGGCCTTAAGCCAGGTGGTGCTGGTGCTGTTCGCCTGCTCCACCTCTGCCTTTGCCTACGAGCGGCTGCGCTTTAGGGGCAAGGAAGCGGTATTCTGGGCGGTGTTCGGCCTGTCCATGTTCCCCAACGTGGTGGGGCTGGTGCCGCTGTTTCAGATCATGAATATGTTCAAATGGCTGGATAAGCTGCCCTCCATCATTTTCCCCGGGGTCACGGGGGTGTTCAACATCTTTTTGATCCGCAACTTCCTCAAGGGCGTTCCCAGGGAGCTGGACGAGGCGGCCTCCATCGACGGGGCGGGCCCCTGGCAGACCTATCTAAGGATCATTTTGCCCAGCCTTCGCCCTGTGCTGACGGTGGTGGCCCTGTTCGCCTTCACCGGAGCCTGGAACGATTTCGTGTGGCCCTCCATCGCCATCACCAACCCCAAAAACCTCACCTTGACCCCGGGGCTCAGGCTGCTCCAGGTCAGCGAGGGTACCCACATCGTGCGCCAGCTGGCCGGGGGCGTGCTGGGGATGATCCCCACGTTTTTGATCTACCTGGGCGCGCAAAAATACTTCTTGACCGGGCTCAACCTGGGCTCCGGCATCAAGGGATAAGCCATGGGATACGACAAAAGCATCGACCGGATCCGTGGGGTTCTGGTTCTCCTGATGGTCTACGCCCATGTGCTCCAGTTCTTTGGCAACGGCGGGGCCTTCCCGATGGTTTCCACCCTGATCGAAACCATCAACGTGCTGGTATTTCCTACCTTTGTGTTCTGCTTTGGCCGGACCTCGGCGGCGGCTTATCTGCACAGGCCCTTCCGTCAGGCCGCGCCCCGGGTGCTGAAATCCGCTGTGATGCTGTACGGGGTATTCGTGCTGTCGGGGCTGGGGTTCAAGCTGCTTTTTGAAGGCGCGCCCTTTAACACCCTCACCGTGGAACGGGTAATGCTGCTGAGGGACATCCCCGGCTGGTCGGAGTTCCTGGCGGCCTTTGCGGCCTATGCCCTGGCGGTGCTGGCGCTGCTTTGGCCCCTTAAGTGGCTTTCCACCCGGCTGGTCCCCACGTTGGTGGCCTGCGCCGGGTGCTTGGCCCTGTGCTTTTTGCCCTATGAGCGCATCACCTCCCCTGTGGCGGGGCTGTTCATCGGCACCCGCTCCTTTTTCTGCTTCCCGGTGGTGCAGTACGTCCCCTACTTTCTGGCAGGGGCCTATTGGCAGAGCACCAAAAAGCACGGGCTGGCCCTGGCGTTCATCGGCCTGGGGGCCAGCGCGGCGGGGGTCCTCCACATCCTGCTGGCGGGGCTGCCCCAGCGCTTCCCCCCTTCCCTGTCCTGGGTGGTGCTGGCGGGGTTCTTCCCGGCGGTGATGAGCTTTCTGGCTGACCGGATGGAAAAGACGCCCCGGCTGCTTTCGCCCATAGAGCAATGGATCCGGGATACGGGGCGCAAATCCCTGTTTTACCTGCTGGCCAGCAATCTGACCCTCTTTGCCCTGGCGGGGCTGAAGGCCGCGCCCATGGTGACCAAGCGGGACATCTGGTTCTGGAAGCAGCCCATCGCCTCGCCCTTCGGGGCGCTGCTGTGGACGGCGGTGCTGTTTGTGGCCATGGGCCTGGCCGCCTCCCTGGCGGGGCGGTCCTCTCCCAAGCAGCCCAGGCAGCCCAAGAAGGACGCTGCCCCCACCACCCCCTGAAGGAGGAGCACCATGAAAAAAAGATACCGCATTTTCTGGGGGGCCCTGGCGTTGCTGTGCATGCTGGGGGCCCTGCCGGGCCGGGCTCTGGAGCTTGCGCCCTTGCCGGAGCGGGACGGGGCGCAGACTGCCGACCGGTTTTACCAAAACCCCCTGGGGGTGGAGAACATCGGCGATCCCTTTATCCTTCCGGCCCAGGGAGCCTATTACGCCTTTGCCACCGGCTCCCCCGTGGGCTTTTACACCTGGTCCTCCCAGGACATGAAGGCCTTTGGAGGCCGCAAAAAGGCCTTGCAGCGGGTATCCTGGGCCACGGGGGACTATTGGGCCCCGGAGGTCTATGCCTACCAGGGCCGGTACGTGATGGTGTTCTCCGCCAGGCGGATCCAGGACAAGGGCCTGCGGGTGGGCATCGCCTTTGCGGAGGAGCCCCAGGGGCCCTACCAGGACCCCCTGGACGCGCCCCTGCTGGATTACGGCTATGCCGTCATTGACGCCAGCCTCTTTGTGGACGGGGACGGCGCCCCGTATTTGTACTATGTGCGGGACTGCGCGGACAACGCGGTGGGGGCCTACCATGAGAGCCACTGCTATGTGGTGCGGCTGGCTCCGGATTTGCTGTCCACGGTGGGGGAGCCGGTGAAGCTGACCCAGCCGGATCAGCCCTGGGAGCTGGACGGGGGAGACTACCGCTGGAACGAGGGCCCCACGGTGGTGAAGCACCAAGACCGCTATTACCTGTACTACAGCGCCCATCACTTCGCCCAGAAGGAATACGGGGTGGGGGTGGCGGTGAGCGACAGTCCCACAGGGCCCTTTGTGAAGGCGGAAAACAACCCCTTGCTCACCTGGGCGGAGCGTAACGGCAAGGTGGTGGTGTCCGGCCCAGGCCACAACAGCTTTTTCACCATGGGGCAGGAGCTGTTTACCGCTTACCATGCCCATACCTATGCCCAGCTGCCCAGCGGCAACCGCCAGCTCTGCTACGACCGGGCGGGCTTTCACGCCGATGGGACCGCCTACATCAACGGCCCCACCCGGGCCCCCCAGCTACTGCCCTATGAACTGTTGGAGGTGTACAACGCCGCCCCTTCGGCAACCCTCCAGGGGGAGGGAGAGAACCTCCAGGCCTTGGTGGACGGGGACTATTGCGTCTCCCCGGCCTCCGCTGCCTACGCCTTTTCCGGCAGTGGCGTGGAGTTGACCTTTGCCAGCCCCGTGACGGCGGACACGGTGATTTTGTATCCCGGCCCCGGGGCTCCCGCCAAGGGCAGGCTGGTAGTGAACGGCCTATATGAAAAAGCCATCGATCTGAGTGGCGCTTTGGAGGTTCCCGGCTGTTCCCTGATTCTGCCCTTTGCTAAAATGGAGGTACATTCCCTCCGGATTTTGCTGGAGCAGGAGGCGGCTTTGGGGGAAATTCTTCTGCTGGCGGACAAATGAGGGGGCGTCCCAGGCGCTGGAAGGCCCTGTTTGACAGGGCTTGGGACAATGTTGCCAAATCGTCACAAAAAAGAGCTTGTCATCCCATGATGGGTTTTGTATAATTGTGATCGTATTCTGGGTTTGAATGCCTATGCGCAGGAGAGCCCCTTTGAAATGCTACTAAAAGGAAAGAAGGGGCTGCCTTGGACTTTGGACTGATGTCTTTTATGACGCAGGTGTGGAACAATCCAGTCTTGCTGGTAACGGTTCTGCTGACTTTGGGCGTGGTGTTTGTGAACGGTTGGACCGACGCGCCCAACGCCATCGCCACGGTGGTGGCCACCCGGGCCATGACCCCCAGGGCCGCAGTGCTGATGTCGGCGGTGTTCAACTTCTTCGGCGTGCTGGTGATGACGCTGCTCAACGCCACGGTGGCCATGACCGTGAAAAACATGGTGAACTTCAGCGGCAGCGGGGAAGCTATGATCGCCCTGTGCGCGGCGCTGTTCGCCATCATCATCTGGGCGGTGGCCGCCTGGTACTTCGGCATCCCCACCAGCGAGAGCCACGCGTTGATCGCGGGTCTCACCGGCGCGGCCATGGCGCTGCACGGCGGCCTGGACGGCGTGAACGGGGCCGAATGGGTGAAGGTGTTCTACGGCCTGGGCCTGTCCACGGGGCTGGGCTTTGTCATGGGCTATTTGGCCACCAAGCTGGTCCAGCTGCTGTTTCGCAAGGCAGACCGGCGCAAAACCACCGGCTTTTTCCAAAAGGGGCAGATTTTTGGCGGCGCGGCCATGTCCTTCATGCACGGGGCCCAGGACGGGCAGAAGTTCATCGCGGTGCTGCTGCTGGGTCTGTTTCTCAGCAACGGACAGGACACCACCGGCAACGTGGATACCCCCATCTGGATGATGATCCTCTGCTCCGCCATCATGGCCCTGGGCACCTCCGTAGGGGGCTACAAGATCATCAAGGCCGTGGGCATGGATTTGGTGAAGCTGGAGAAATACCAGGGCTTCGCGGCGGATTTGGCGGCGGCGGGCTGCCTGCTGATCTCCTCGGTCTTTGGCATTCCCGTCAGCACCACCCACACCAAGACTACGGCCATCATGGGGGTGGGAGCCACCAAGCGGCTTTCCGCCATCAACATGTCCGTGGTGAAGGACATGGTGCTCACCTGGATCCTCACGTTCCCGGGCTGCGGGCTCATCGGCTTTTTGATGGCGAAGCTGTTCATGATGATTTTCTAAGAGAGTGGGAGGCATAGCGGAATGAAAAAGGATATGATTTACTTTGAAAACTACGCGACGTGCGCGGCCATGTCCGTAAAGATGGCCAAGGCGGTCAATGACTTTCTGGAGCATTTTGATCCGTCCCGGCTGGACGAGCAGATGAAGATCATCCACGGGTTGGAGCACGCTGCCGACGAGAAGAAGCACGAGCTGTTCTCCGCCTTGGTGCGGGCCTTTGTGACCCCCATCGACCGGGACGAGCTGATCAACATCAGCCAGTCCATCGACGATGTGATGGACGCCATGGACGACATCATCATCGAGATGAACATCACCCAGGTGAAATCCGCCCGCCCTGAGAGCCTGGAGTTTTCCAAGCTGATCATCCGCTGCTGTACGGCCATGGCGGAGCTGATGGAGGAGTTCAAGGACTTCAAAAAATCCAAGAAGATCAAGGACTTGATCATCGACATCAACTGCCTGGAGGAGGAAGGGGACCGGCTGTACATCTCCGCCATGAAGAACCTGTACGCCACCTGCCAGAACCCCCTGGAGGTCGTCGCCTGGCGGGAGATTTACTCCGCCTTTGAAACCGTCTGCGACAAGTGCGAGGATGTGGCGGACATTGTGGAGAGCATCATCATCGGCAACCTGTAAGCAAAACACGCAAAGGGGCTTGGGGTGGATGGCATGAGCTTTTGGTGCAAACTGCTGGGACATCGCTGGGAGGGCTGCACCTGCCGCCGCTGCGGCGCGGGCCGGGATAAAAAGCACCGCTTTGAGCCGGTGGAGGGCCAATGCCAGCGGCAATGCGCCCTGTGCGGGAAGGTGGAAACCCTCCCCTGCGATTGGCACCATTGTGCGTGCAAGCGTTGCGGCGCCTTGCGGGACGCCCACCACGACTGGATGTACACCAGCGAATGCGAGCAGGTGTGCCGCGTCTGCGGCCGGGAGCGGGAGCACCACCGCTGGCAGCCCGTGGACCGGGGCATTGACCGGTGCCGCCATTGCGGCAAGGTCCACAGGCTGACCCGGTTGGAGATTGCCAAGCGGGACGAGGAGTGGGGCAACGGGTTTGAGTAGGGGGTAGGGGGACTGGGGTGGCGGACATGATTTTCCCCTGGTTTTCCCCTGATTTTCCCGGGATTTTCCTAGAGAAGGCCGGAGTGTCAAAATCTTGAAATTCCCCGGAATTTGAGCCGCCATCCGTTGACAAACCAGCGGTCATCCCGTATAATAACCCTTGTTGTCAAGGGAAACCTTGCGCGATCGTGGCGGAATTGGCATACGCGCACGTTTGAGGGGCGTGTCCGAGAGGGTACGGGTTCAAGTCCCGTCGATCGCACCAAAATGGCAGACACCCTCGATACAATAAGAACCATCCGATGAGGGTGGTTCTCGTTGTATTCATTACTACTTTGTGGTAGACTAATGGCATTGTTGTTCACCCTTCGCCCCCGCCACTTTCGCCTATGAGTGGCGATTTTTCCAGTAATCCTATATTTCATAGGAGGTGCGGCCATGAGAACGCGCGGGATCGCCGTGGTACTTGCGGTACTATTCATTGCGCTGCCGTGTATGGCGCTGGGTGTGGATGGGGTGCAGACCTACGACCTGACTGAAATGTATGGAATAGAGAGTGCCAATAATGTCATTTTCCTTGATCGGGACCGGCTGTTTGTGGTGTCGGTTCATTGGTCGGAAGACTACGAAATCTATCCCGTCGAGGTATTCTATCTATCCTTGAAAGAGAAGCAGCCACTCTTCCGCTACTCGTTTGAGCATGCTTGCGGAGACGGATGGCCCTCCTCCCGTTTAGTGGGCGAAACGCTGCGCATCATCAATTGCTGGCCTGATGAAATAGAGCCTGGTGAAGACCCGATGGACATGCTGACGATAGGCGTTGATGGCAAACCGGAATGGGGTACCGCCTCCATCATGGATGTGGCCGTCGATACCATGCCGGGGGGCGCGCAAATCGCCGAGCAGCTGGGCAGTCTGTACCTGAAAGACGCGCAGGGCGGTCAGCTAAAGAAGCTTGTGAGCGGCGCGCCCACGAACACAACAACAACCTTTTACGATGAACAACTGTACAACTTCTTCTTCGCGGCGGTAGACGAAAACCGCTTCATCTATCGCCGCTGGGGATGGGAAGAAGCGATGGGATACGGCCTCTACGATCTGAGGGACGATGAGGATTGGTTGATCTCACAAGAGGGCGAGCCTCGCCTGGTGCTGGACAATAAGCTATACACCACCAGGGAGATCGTCGATTTGAGGACGCGTGCGCGCGTGCCGCTGCCACAGATCATCGTTGGTTGGCCAACGCTTGGTGACGGCTATGGAGGAGAATGGTACTACGCGCCGGACGGCAGCGTGATGTGTTGCTTCGACTATCCATTTCTGCGAGCCGAGGGGCTGTTCCTATACGATGTCACGCAGGGTGCGATGAAGGGCTACTGGAAGGCGGACAATCTTTCCGGCAGTCCCTCCTCCTATTTCTCCTTGGATTGCGCGCCCAATTTCCCTGATCCCAATACGCTCGCCTTATGTGGCAGCAATGATCAAGGCCATACGCTTATGGCAATCCTCCAGCTTGATCAACTTACTTTGGAGCCTATGCCGCAATGAACAGAACCCCATGGCTGACATGCGGCGCATGGATGAAATCACGATCCTTGAAATTCCGACGGCGTGCGCAGTGATATCATGCGGGAGGTTTTTATGAAACACGCTTTTATGCGGCGCTTGTCGATGCTGATGTGCCTGATGATGCTTTGGGGCGTGTGCAGCTCTGCGCTGGCGACAGGCTACACGCAGGCCATACCGCCGCGGTATGATGAGGCAGGCAATTTTCACGAAGGGCTGGCGGCGGTGTCGGTCGGCGAAAAATGGGGCTTCATCGACATGGCGGGCCAGGAAGTCGTGCCGCCACAGTACGGGGATGTGGGGGATTTTCACGACGGCTTGGCGGCGGTCTGTGTCGGCGATTGGAATACAGGCAAGTGGGGCTTCATCGACATGGCAGGCAACGAAGTCATCCCGCCGAAATATAATGATGCAAACGGCTTTCGCGAAGGCTTGGCAGCGGTCTCCCTTGATAATCAGTGGGGCTTCATCGACATGACAGGCAAGGTAGTTGTGCCACCGAAGTACGACGAGGCATGGGCTTTTCAGGGTGGCTTGGCTGCGGTATGGATCGCCGACGGCGAGGATAAAGGTTATTGTAGCCCAGGGAAATGGGGCTTTATCGATAAAACCGGCAAGGAAGTCGTGCCGGTGATCTATGAAAAGATAGGCGCATTCCGCGATGGCCGGGCATGCGTCGTCCAGGACGGCAAGATGGGCTTTGTTGACGAAGCTGGCACGGTTGGGATTCCGCTCGCGTATACCTATGAAAGGCCTTTTATTGACAGAGCGTCCTCCTATGAAGACCTGCTGCCATATTTCTCCGAAGGTTTGGCTGCCATATGGGGCAGCGAAGCGCATGGCAACCAATACGGCTATATCGACAGAGACGGCAAGGTGGTCATCCCATTTGAATACGATTATGCCGCGCCTTTTTCCGAGGGGCTGGCGTATGTCAGCAAGGGCGCGTCCATCTGGTACGAGACCAATGAGGATGGCAAATTTGGCTATATCGACAAGGCAGGCCAAGTGGTCGTTCCGCTTCAGTACGACTGTGATTACGTGGGACAAGGAACCCTCTTCACTTGGCGTTATGTGGATGGCTTCGCACCGGTCAGCAAAGCAGGCGCCTCGCCGTGGGACACAAAATATGGCGTAATCGATCGAACCGGCAAGATCGTCGTGCCCATTCGCTATCACTGGCTGCAGCTTCTGCCCGACGGGCTGACCTTTGCCGGGTATGGCGAGGACTATAGCGGCCATGGCACTTGGGATAGCATCGGCCTCCTTGACGAGACAGGCGAGGAAATCGTCGCCGTGGATCATTAAGCTTGGATCGGGGATTTTTGCGAAGGGAATGCATGGGTGCGATGTGGCGACGAAGGAGGAGCCTGGCTCGGAAGCGAAAACGACAAGTATGGCTTCATCGACATGGCGGGTAACGAGGTGGCGCCGTGTATCTTCGAGAATGCAAGCGACTTCTCCGAAGGGCTGGCGGCGGTGTCGGTCGGCGAAAAATGGGGTTATATTTCCATTGTGAAATGAACAAAGCGATACGCTTATTTTCAAAACGCTAAAAGGATTCTGTCTTGAGGAAGGGGAGAGATCATTATGGCGTCCCAGCCGATTTACCAGTTTTATGCGCAGCTTGCGGAGTACGAGCCCGCTCTATGGCGGCGGTTTCAGGTGATGAACACCACCACCATGGCAAAGCTGGCCTACGTTTTGATGACGATGTTTGAAATGCAAGGCAGCCACGCATTTTGTTTCTATGTGCCGGAAGCGGAGAATTTCCGCAAAAGCCTCATGAAGCGTCGGGGCATAGAACCGGACTGGGAAGAGATGGGCCTTTTTGCCAACATACCGATAGCTCAGGAGTTGCGCGTTGAGCTGCCCAGCGACGATGATTTTTCGGAGTTTGACGGGTCCCCCCTGGACGCCAGGGATACGAAGGTCAGAAACCTCCTGAACACAGAAGGGCAAACCATGCGCTTTGCCTATGATTATGGAGACGGCTGGGAGGTGTCCTTGGCGCTGGAAAAAATTCTAGAGGACAAGGAGCTGCCCGGCAAAGAACTGCCCCGGGTGCTGGAGGGGGCTGGATACGGCATCATAGACGATTGTGGAGGCCCGGGCGGGCTGGAGGAAATCGCCAAGGCATTCCAAAAGAAGGATGGCCCCAAGTACCGGCAGTACTGTGAATGGCTGGAGGTGGAGGAGCTGGATTTGGCTGCCTTTGACCTGGAGGACATCAACTTCCGCCTGAAAAAGGTACCCAGGATTTATGCGGATCTCTATGAATACGACTTGGAGCCCACCAGGCAGTCCATGGCGTTGCTGACCCGGGAATATAAAAGGGGCCCCAAGTGATCTTTACAAAAACGCTCAACGAGCGGCAGCGCCCTTACGGGGCCGGCTTGCCGGGCCCATTCAGCACTTCGCTGTAATGCCGCCCCTTTAGGCAGGCGGCCAAAGCGTCTCTGCGAATGGGGATCATATCCCGAGGCAAGGCCTCCAGATTGAACCATCTGAGATCAGCGCATTTCTCCGGCTCGGCGATTCGGGGTTCCTCCTGGAAGGAATCCACGAAAAAATATAGATCATAATAGGTACGCTCCCCCTGAAGCCCAAGCCGGTGGGACAGATGGGCAAAGCGCACATGGGCCGGGTCCACGGCGGTGCCGGTTTCCTCCCGGCACTCCCGCACCAGGGCCTGGACAGCGGTTTCGCCTTCCTCCACATGGCCGCTTCCGGCGAAGTCCCACAGGCCGTCCATATAGTCTGTGTTGGCTCTTTGCGCCAGAAGCACCTGCCTTTTACCCTCCTGTGTGCGAAAGATCACCGGAAACACCGCCGACAGGGCCTTGAAGTGCTCTCCCATCATAACCACCTCTTCTTGCTTGGGACATGATAGCATGGGGCCTTCTGAGAAGCAAGAAGGAATACAGGAAAGGGATGGCCACGCTTATGTGCAAGCGTCGCCATCCCTTTCCTTTTTTAATGCCACTATGAAAAAGTGCGGGTTCTTAGGGCCTCAGGCCCTAAGCGGGGCTTGGGGCAGAGCCCCAACGTTTCCGCCCCCGTCCCCGGTCAATCCACCTCGGCGCTGTCGTCCTTGGGAACGATGATGTTCAGCAGGAAGGCCACCAGGAAGGAGAGGACGATGGGGGACTTTCCGATGATGTCCTGAACCTCCTTGGGGAAGAACTGGAGGGAATTGGGGACCACGTAGATGCCCACGCCCAAAGCCAAGGAGATGCCCACGATCATCTTGTTGCGGTAGTTCATGGGCTGCTGGGTGATGAGGGAGATACCGGACATGGTGATGGCGGCAAAGACGGTGACGGTAGCGCCGCCCAGGACGGAGTAGGGGATGGTGGTCATGACCGCGCCGAACTTGGGGATGAGGCCCGCAGCCAGCATGAGGAGGCCCACGATCAGGAACACCCGCTTGGCCACTACCTTGGAGGTGACGATGAGGCCCACGTTCTGGCTGTAGGGGTCAGTGGGCAGGCCGCCAATGCAAGCGCCCAGCATGCCGCAGATGCCCTGGCCCATGATGGCCCCGCCCAGCTCCCGGTCTGTGGACTCCCGGCCAAAGCCGCCGATGGCGGTGGAGGAAACGTCGCCGATGGTCTGCACGGCCTGGACGATGTACATCAGGGTCATGGAAATGATGGCCCCAATGGGGAAGGACAGGCCAAATTTGAAGAATTGGGGCAGAGAGACCCAGGCGGCGGTCTGGACGCTGCCAAACTTCACCATGCCGCCCAGCACGAGGGAGAGGATGTAGCCCGCGGCGATGCCGATCAGCATGCCGGAGACCTTGATATAGCCCTTGCCGAAGAAGTTGCAGGCCAAAGTCACGGCCAAGGTGACCAAGGCCACAATCCAGAAGGTGGGGCTGCCAAACTGGTCCCCGGCCCCTGAGCCGCCGGACATATAAGTGATGGCGGTATTATACAGAGAAAGGCCGATGCTCAGGACGACGGTACCGCTGACAATGGGCGGAAAGAATTTGCGGATTTTGCCGATGCCCATGCCGATGAAGATAGAGATAAAGGCGGCCACCAGCTGGGAGCCAAAGATGGCGCTGATGCCGTAGGTGGTGCCGATGGAAAGCAGCACGGGCATGTAGGCAAAGGCCACGCCCATCACGTTGGGCAGGCCCATGCCAAAGCGCCAGACGGGGTAGAGCTGCAGCAAAGTGGTGATGCCGCCGATGATCATAGCCGCCTGGATCAGAAGAATCCGCTGGTCGTCGGGCAGCTTCAGGGCCTGGGCCAGGAGGATCGGGGGGGTGATGTTGCCCGCCAGCATGGCCAGCACGTGCTGCATGGCCTGGGGGAAGGAGACGCCCCAGCCGGGTTTCCCATTGAGCTGGAACAAACCTTGGTCCGTGGTCTTGGTCTTTTGCATGTTGTTCCCATCCATTCCTTATTAATTTTATTTGCGATACGCCGTGCCGCTTAGGGGCAGGCGGTCTCGAAATACGCCGTCCACCCGGTAGGCGGCATGGGCGGCGGCAGGGGCGGTGGGAATGGCGGAGATTTCCCCAATGCCCTTGGCGCCGAAGGCCAGGCCCTCCGGGTCGTTTTCCTCGATGAAAATGGTTTGAATCTCCGGGGCCTGGGGCGCGCGAATCAGCCCCAAGGTACCGTAGGTGCTTTTCACGAAGCCGTTTTCCATCACGAAGTCCTCCGTGAGGCCGTAGCCCAGGCCCATCACCACGCCGCCCTCCACCTGGCCCTCGCAGGCCTTGGGGTTGATCACCCGGCCCACGTCGTAGACGGCCATCACCTTGGTCACGGCCTTGCTCTCGTCCATGAGAACCACTTGGGTCCCGTAGCTGTAGGCCACGTGGCTCACGGGGTTGGGCACGTCCGATCCCATCTTGTCGGTGACGCCGCTGTACTCGCCGTAAAACTCCCGGCCTTCCAAATCCGTCAGGGTTTTGCCCTGGGCCAGCTCCTCCCGCAGCAGCTCCGCCGCCCGGCGGGTGGCCTCCCCGGTGAACAAGGTTTGGCGGCTGGCGGTGGTGGTGCCGGAGTTGGGGGTGAGGGCGGTGTCCGGAGGCTCATGGAATATGGCCTCCGGGAGAAGGGAGGTGACGGAGCAGACCACGCTGGTGCACACGGTGGCCATGCCCTGGCCGATACAGGCGGCGGAGGTGCGGATGTGCACCTTGCCATCCACAATGGCCAGCTTGCAGCGGCCCACATCCGGCAGGCCCACGCCGATGCCGCTGTTTTTCAGGCACCCGGCGATGCCCGCATAGGGGCTGGATTCGTACACTTCCTTCATCGCCTCCAGGCATTGGGCATAGGCGGTGTCCGGCCCGGCAATCTGTCCGTTGGGCAGCACCTGGCCGGGGCGGATGGCGTTGCGGTAGCGGATCTCCCAGGGGGAGATGCCCACCTTCTCCGCCAGCAGGTTCAGGTTCTGCTCGGCGGCAAAGCAACTCTGGGTGACGCCGAAGCCCCGGAAGGCCCCGCCGGGCACGTTGTTGGTGTATACGCAGATGCCGGTGATGTCAATGTTCTGGAAGTTGTAGGGTCCGGCGGCGTGGGTGCAGGCCCGCTGCAGCACCGGCCCTCCCAAAGAGGCGTAGGCCCCGCAGTCGGAGATCAAGGAGGCCCGCATGGCCAAAAGGATGCCGTCCTTGTCGCAGGCGGTGGTCACGTCCATCTCCATGGCGTGGCGCTTGGTGTGGATTTGGAGGCTCTCCTGCCGGGAGAACTTCACCTTCACGGGCAGGCCCGTGTGGAAGGCCATGAGGGCCGCGTGGTGCTGCACGCTCATGTCCTCCTTGCCGCCGAAGCCGCCCCCCACCAGCTTGGAGATGGAGCGCACCTTCTCCGGGGGAAGCTTCAGCATCCGGGCAATTTCCCGCTGCTCGTCGTACACGGATTGGGAGGCGGTGTACAGCACCAGGCCGCCGTCCCCGTCGGGCATGGCGACGGCGCATTCCGGCTCCATAAAGGCGTGATCCGTCATGGGGGTGGAATAGTGGTGGGTCACCACATAGGCGGCGGAGGCGATGGCCCCGTCCACGTCGCCCCGCTTCAGTTCCTGGCGGAAGAGGACGTTGCCCTCCTTTTCGTGGAGCAAAGGCGCGCCGGGCTTCATGGCCTCCAGGGGATCGGTGAGGGGGGACAGGGGCTCGTAGTCCACCTCCACCAAGGCCAGCACCTCATCCAGGGTTTCCCGGTGGCGGGTGGCGGCCAATACGATGGCGTCCCCCACGTAGCGGGTGGTATCCCCCTGGGCGATCAGCACGTCCCAGTCGGGAACGATGTGACCGGTTTTGTTAAAGGGCACGTCCTGAGCGGTGAGAATTTTCACCACGTCGGGATGGGCCAAAGCCTTGTCCAGGCGGATGGCCTTTACGATGGCCCTGGGATAGGCGGTGCGCAGGGCCTTGGCGTAGATCATGCCCGGCAGCTGGATATCGTCCACGTATTCCCCAGTGCCCAGCACCTTCTCCTCCGCGTCCACCCGGGTGAACAAGGAGCCCACCTTGCCGTCCTGGTGGGTCCGGGGCACGGGCTTTTGTTCCCGGAAAAACTCCGCGGCCATCAAAATGGCGTCCTCAATCTTCACATAGCCAGTGCAGCGGCAGATGTTGCCCTTCAGGGCCGCCTTCACCTCCTGGCGGGTGGGGCTAAGATTGCTATCCAGCAGCGCCTTGGCGCTGATGACCATGCCTGGGATGCAAAAGCCGCACTGCACCGCCCCGGTTTCCCCGAAGGAGTGGACGTAGACCTGCTTCTCATAATCCGTCAGGCCCTCCAGGGTGGTGATGTGCTTGCCGGCCGCCTTGGCTACGGTGAGGATGCAAGCCCGGACCTTTTTGCCGTCCGCCAGAATGGTGCAGGTGCCGCAGGCCCCCTCGCCGCAGCCGTTCTTTACGGAGGTCAGGCGCAGATCCTCCCGCAGGTAGTCCATGAGCTTCTGGTCCCGGTGCGTTTGATGGGGCACGCCGTTTACGGTGAGCGTATACATCCTCTCGCCTCCTGTTCTGGGTAGGATCAGGGCAGGATCATGGGGCCCCGGGCCACGTAGCGGCCCAGGTTTCGGGCTGTGACCTGGCCATTTGCCACGGCCCGTTCCCCCAGCAGCAGCACATCCCGGGCCCGGCCGGTGATCCGCATGCCCTCAAAGGGTGTGTAGTCCACGTTTTGCAGCTGGGTGGCGGCGGAGAGGGTTTCGCTAAGGCCTCCCTCCCAGATGACGATGTCCCCGTCGCTGCCGGGGAGCAAGGTTCCCTTCTGCGGGTACATGCCATAAAGCTTGGCGGGGTTTTCGCTGAGCAGGCGGCACATGTCTTGATGGGTCAGCAGCCCCGGCTCCACCAAAGCGCTGTACACCAGCGCCGGGCGGTGCTCCACCCCGGGCAGGCCGTTGGGAATCCGGGAGAAATCGGCTTCCCCCAAAGTCTTTTGGCCCTGGAAGTTGTAGGAGCAATGGTCCGTGGCAATGGTGTCGATGCGGCCCTCCCGCACAGCCCGGAGCAGCGCCTGCCGGTCCTCCTCCCGGCGCAGGGGCGGGGAGCAGACGTACTTGGCCCCCTCAAAGCCGGGCCCTTGGTACTTTTCCTCCGTGAGGAGCAGGTATTGGGGGCAGGTTTCCGCGATGACCCGCTGGCCCATGGCCCGGGCCTTTTCCACCTCCGCCAGGCCCAAGGCGGTGCTCAGGTGTACCACGGTGACGGGCCAGCCCACCAGCCGGGCAATGTAGCACAGCCGGGAGACGGCCTCCGCCTCCAGCTCTGCCGGGCGGCTCACGTGATGGGCCGCCGGGGAGAGGTTCCCCAGGGCCTTTTGCTCCGCCACCAGTGCGTTGATGATGGTGCCGTTTTCGCAGTGGACTCCCAGCAGGCCCTTTACTTCCTTCACAGCCCTCAGGATATCCTTCAG
>JARKQO010000368.1 GCA_029974855.1 Eubacteriales bacterium | reverse complement strand
AGGTGGGCTTTGGGCAGCTGGCGGGGTCCCTGGCCCAAAACCCCCGGGTGGTGAACCTGGAGAGAACCAACATCGGGGACGAAAAGCTGCTCTCCCTTTCCCCCACGCCCACCTTGGGCACGGTGGACCTCAGTTATCTGTCTTTGGCCAAGGCAGTGCCCCAGTTTCGGACTGTGATGGATGGCCGGGGAGAGCTGCTGTGCCTGGTAAAGCCCCTCTTTGAGGTGGACAGCGCCCAGGCCCGGCGCACAGGGGAATTGGAGGAGGGGGACTACCAGCCTTTGCTGCTGAGGCTGATCCATGAGCTGGGCGGCCAGGAGGGCACCCGGGTCCTGGGGGTCACCCACAGCCCCGTCACCGGTACCGGAGGGACTTTGGAGTTCTTTTTGCACCTGGGCCTTGGGGAGGGCTTCCCCCCTTTTCTCCAAAGCCAATGGAACAACGCCGTAGCCCAGGCGGTGGCCCGGGCCTTGGCCCTGCCCCGATACCAGAAGGAGCGGTGAGGTTCCCCTAAAAATGCGCCTTCTTTTCCTTGTTTTCGGGATGAATCCCAGGGGATGGTTCGTTTGGTGTGTACACAGGAACCACTGTATCGCTAAAGGAGGCCGCCCGCATGAACAACAAACAGCCGCTCATGAAAACCAAACCCAAATGGATCACGCTTTTATCGCTGCTGCTGTGCGTGCTGACGGTGAGCGGCGCTTTGGCCAGCGGCGTCCTGGCGGCGGATTTCGGCGTGATCCACAATACGGACACCCTCAACCTCCGCGCCGACGCCAGCTCCTCCTCCCGGCTCCTGGGTACCTACCAAAAGGGTACCTGGGTGTATATCACCGGCAGCAAGAACAACTTCTTCTATGTGACCACGCCGGACGGCCGCCAGGGCTACATGAGCAAGAACTATATCACCCAGGGCACTCAGTCTCCCAGCGAAATCGCCGTGGTGGACAACACCGGCGGCGGCCGGTTCCTGAACTTCCGCCAGTACCCGGACCTGAACGCCAAGGTGCTGGGCATCTTCTATGACGGAGTGCCCTTGTATGTGCTGGGAACCCAGGGGGGATGGGTCAATGTGCAGATCAACGGCCAAATCGGTTATGTGAGCGGCAATTATGTCCGCACGCTCCACGGCCTGGCCAGCCCCACCGTGGCCACCATCAAAACCCCCAACAACACCGCCATCAACCTGCGCTCCGGCCCGGGCTCCGGGTACTCCGTGCTGCGCCAGTTCCCCGGGGACCGGTACGTGATGGTGCTGCTGCAGGGCAACGGCTGGTGGAAGGTCAGCATCGACGGGTATGTGGGCTTCATGAGCAGCGATTTTCTGGCGGAGGGTCTAAAGGCCGCCAAGGACATCGCCGCGGACAACCCCAGCGGCCCCGGCTACGCCGTGGTGAGCAACCCCAAGAGCACCCAGACCCTGAACCTGCGGGCGTTCCCCAGTGCCAGCGCCCAGGTGCTGGCCAAGCTCTACAACGGCACCAAGGCCATCGTGACCCAGCAGGGGCTGGAATGGTGCGCCGTCAGCTTCCCGGAGACGACCCTCTCAGGCTATGTAATGACCGCCTACCTGCAGCTGCACAACCTGCCCAAGACCCCCTCCCTGAAGGTATACCATCCCCAGGGGCAAAGGGTGAACCTGCGCACCGGCCCCAGCTTTGAGGCCAAGGTCACGACCCAGGTGCCCAGCGGCAAGACCGTGACGGTGCTGGCCCCGGGCGTGGACTGGACCAAGGTGCAGTACGGCAACTCCATCGGCTATATGGTGACATATTTTCTGCAATAAGGGCTGACAGCGGTACATCCGGTTTTGAACAGGCCGGTCCGGCATGGAAGGGCGCGTAAAGGCGAACCCTATCATGCCGGATCGGCTTTTCCCGCGCCATAGGCCCGGAAGGTCACGGCCTTGCTGGTTTTTTGGGTGAGGGCGCGGCATACCTGGTTAATTCTTTCGGATTCCCGCTTTACGGCCTCCTGGGACAGAGCGTCCAGCCGGGCCATGTTCTCGGGGCTGGCATCGTCCATGGCGGCGGACTCATGATCCAGGGGCACCTGAAAGCGCACATAGTTCCGGCCCCTGGACAGGGCCTCCATCTGGTAGTTCACCGTGGCGTTGGAGGAGTTCAGCATCACGCTGATGATGGGCACGGCCCACTGGGCAATGCCCCAGTTTTTCACCTGGTCGCAGGAACGGGGCTGCACCTCCAGCCCGGTGCCCAAGGACACCACCAGAAACTCCTGTTCCTGGGGGTACATCACCTTGGCCTGGGCGTAGGCGCACAAAGTGGGGTTGGCGGCGAACACGCCCCCGTCGATCATGCAATGGCCCTCCATGGCCAGGGGAGGAAAATAGGTGGGCACGGCGGTGGTGGCCCTCACCACCTGGGTCAGCAAAGGATCGTCCACAGGGTCCCGGTGGGTTTTGGCAAAGGAGGTCTTGAAAAACCAGGGGGTATCGCTGGTCATGTCGTAGGCGGTGACCAGAATCTCCGTCAGGGTGCTGTGGAGCCGCGCGTCCCCCAGGTAGCTTTCCAGCATTTCGTCCAGGGCCTTGGGGGAATAGATGGGCCTGGCCAGGCCCCCCAAGGTGGTGACCGTGCGGATCAGGCTCCGGTGAAACACCTCCGCCCCATGCTCAAAGTACGCGTCCCGGGCCTGCTGCGCCGTGAGCTTGGGCTTGCCCCGTCCATCGGGCACCGTCAGGGCCGCGGCCAGAATGCCCCCGGTGGAGGTGCCCGCGATCAGGTCAAACAGTTCACATGTAGGCTTCCCGGTCCGCTTTTCAAAGGCCACCAGAAAGGCCGCCGGGATGACCCCCCGAATCCCCCCGCCGTCGATGGATAAGATAGAAACCATGATGATGCCCCCTTTCCCCAAGTCCTTCCAGTGTATGGGGCGGCCCGGGGCTTTGTGAGGGACGGGGGCAAATGACCCTTCCAAATCTCCCTTCCTGCCGATTCCTTGCCCTCCCCCCACAAGATATGGTATACTAACTTGTTAAAAACAGGATTTTCCCCTGATCCCCAAGGAGAGAGAAGCATGCCCCCACAACCCCAAACCTACGACGCCGGAAATATTCAGGTCCTGGAAGGGCTGGAGGCCGTTCGCATGCGCCCGGGCATGTACATCGGCTCCACAGGCAGCCGGGGCCTTCACCACATGCTCACGGAAATCGTGGATAACGCCATCGACGAGGCCATGGGGGGCTATGCCTCCCAGATTGAAGTGACCTTGCA
>JARKQO010000283.1 GCA_029974855.1 Eubacteriales bacterium | reverse complement strand
GGTCGCGCGCCCCTTCGGGGCAGTGCCCACTGGGCACACGCTCACTGACGGTGCCCCTTGCCTCCCCGCCAGGGGCTGAGCCCCTGGACCCGCTCTTTGACCGCGTTTCACGCGGTCAAGGGAAAAGTAAAAGGGCCCTGTGCCGGCGCGAAACCGGCACAGGGCCCTTGCTTTTGTTATCCCTTCACCAGCACCCGGTCCCGGAGGTCCTTGAACTCCTTCGCCTGGGGCGGAGCCACCACCTTGCCAAAGGGCATCTGGGCGTTCAGCTTCCAGCTCTTGGGCAGGTCCCACCGGGCCTTCACCGCCTCGTCGATCAGGGGGTTGTAGTGCTGCAAGCTGGCACCCAGCCCCTCGTCCTCCAGGGCCGTCCAGCAGATGTACTGCAAAATCCCCGTGGCGTGCTCCGACCAGACCGGGAAGTGATTATAAAAGTCCGGGAAGGCCTTTTGCAATCCCTCCACGATCTCCTGGTCCTCAAAAAACAGCAGCGTGCCGTAGGCTGCCGCAAAGCCGCCTACCTTGGCCTGGGTCTTGTGGAAGGACTCCGGGGGCACTATGGCCCTCAGGGTTTCCAGCACGATGTTCCACAGGGCCTTGTGCTCCTCCCCCCGGAGGATCACCACCCGGCCCGCCTGGGAGTGGAACGGCGAGGGGGCGTGCTTCACCGCCGTCTCCACGATCTCCCGGATTCTTTCATCGGAAACGGGGCTTTCCGCCGACAGGGCATACTGGCTGCGGCGGTTCTCCACAGCCTCGAAAAAGTTTCTTTTCATAATCCGCATTCCTCCATGGATGGCTTTTATGGTTCCGGAGCCCGCGCCCCGGTGTTGCTTCGTTTCTAGCATACCACCAAAACCCCGGAATGAAACCACGGCCCTCCCCCCCAAACTCCCAGTTGTCAAACCCTCCCTTTTCCTGTATCATGGCAAAAGGCAAAAATCAAAAAACAAACCGTTTTCCACCCTATCCCACTCTGCATGGAGGAACCTCACATGAAGCAAATCCCCTTGAACGGCGTATGGACCATGGGCCCCGTGGGCGAGGGCTGGGAAATTCCCGCCCAGGTGCCCGGCTCGGTGTACCAGGACCTTTTAACCTCGGGCCGCATGCCCGACCCCTTCTACCGGGAAAACGAGCTGGAAGTATTCCCCCTCATGGAGAAGGATTACCGCTATCACCGCGCCTTCCAAATGGACCAGGCCCTGCTGGACGCGGACGCCCTGCTGCTCCGCTGCGAGGGCCTGGATACCCTGGCGGAGCTTCGCCTCAACGGCCAGGTCATCGGCCGGGCGGACAACATGCACCGCACCTGGGAATTTGACCTGCGGGAGGCTGCCCAGCCGGGAGAAAACCACCTGGAGATCACCTTTTTCTCCCCCCTGGCTTACGTGGCCCGGGAGTGGGACAAGCGCCCCTCCTGGGGCAGCACCGACGCCACCCCGGGCTTCCAGCACCTGCGCAAGGCCCACTGCATGTTCGGCTGGGACTGGGGCCCCCGCCTGCCGGACGCCGGCATCTGGCGGGACATCTCCCTCCTGGCTGTGGAAAAGGCCCGGCTTACCGGCGTAGGCGTGCTCCAGGAGCATGAGCCCGGCAAGGTGACCCTGTCTGTGGAGCCGGAGCTGGAAACCTACACCCCAGGCACCCAGAGCGCCATGGAGCTGGCCGTCACCGTCACCGGCCCCGACGGCCGGGTGTTCACCCCCTCCCAGAAGGGCGGCATGAAGATCGCCATCGAAAATCCCGCCCTCTGGTGGCCCACCGGCTACGGGGACCAGCCCCTCTACACCGTCCGGGTGGAGCTTTCCCGCAAGGGCCAGGTCCTGGACGTGTGGGAGCGTCGTGTCGGCCTGCGCACCATGGAAATCTCCCGCCAAAAGGACGAATGGGGCGAGGAGTTCTGCCATGTGGTCAACGGCGTCAAAATCTTCGCCATGGGGGCCGACTACATCCCCGAGGACAATTTGCTGCCCCGGGTGAACCCCCAGCGCACCCGCCGCCTGCTGGAGGACGCCAAGCTGGCCCATTTCAACTGCGTCCGGGTCTGGGGCGGCGGCTACTACCCCGAGGATTTCTTCTTCGACCTCTGCGACGAGCTGGGCCTGCTGGTCTGGCAGGATTTCATGTACGCCTGCGCCTACTACGATCTGACCCCCGAATTCGAGGAATCCATCCGGGCCGAGGCTGTGGACAACATCAAGCGCCTGCGGCACCACGCCTCCTTGGCCCTGTGGTGCGGCAACAACGAGATGGAGATGTTCCAGTACGAGGCCATGCGCTTTGACCAGGCCCAGGCCCTGCTGGCCCCGAACCAGCCCAACCCCTTCGGCCCCCGCAAGCCCCGGCACATGGCCGATTACTTCAAGATGTTTGAATACATTTTGCCCCAGCTCTGCTCCCAGCTGGACCCCCAGCGCTTCTACTGGCCCGCCTCCCCCTCCAGCGGCGGCGCTTACGATGTGCCCAACGACCCCAACCGTGGCGACGTCCACTACTGGGATGTGTGGCACGGGGAGAAGCCCTTTACCGAATACCGCAAGTTCCACTTCCGCTACGCCTCGGAGTTCGGCTTCCAGTCCTTCCCCTCCTTGGCCACTGTGGAGCAGTTTACCCTGCCCCAGGACCGCAACATCTTCTCCCGGGTCATGGAACGGCACCAGCGCAACGGGGCCGCCAACGGCAAAATCCTCAACTACCTCTCCCAAACCTACCTCTACCCCTATGATTTCGACACCTTGCTCTACGCCTCCCAGCTCCTTCAGGCGGACGCCATCCGCTACGGCGTGGAGCACTGGCGGCGCTTCCGGGGCCGGTGCATGGGGGCGGTGATCTGGCAGCTGAACGATTGCTGGCCCGTGGCCTCCTGGTCCTCCATCGACTACTATGGCCGCTGGAAGGCTTTGCACTACGCCGCCAAGCGCTTTTTCGCCCCGGTGCTGCTCTCCGCCTGCGAGGAGGGGGAGGTGACCCAAAACCCCAAGATCAACGAGTTCCATCCCGACCCCATTCTCCGCACCGTGGCCCTGTGCGTCACCAACGATACCACCGCCCCCGTCTCGGGCCGGGCCCGCTGGGCCCTGCGCACCCCCTCCGCCCAAATCCTCCGGGAGGGCTTCACGGACGTCACCGTGGCCCCCCTTTCCGCCCAATGGCTGCCCAAAATGGACTTTGCGGACGCGGACCTCACCTCCCACTACGTCAGCTATGACTGGGAGGCGGACGGCCAGTGGGCCTCCGGCGGCACCGTGCTGTTCTGCGCCCCCAAGCACTTCGCCTTCGCGGACCCGGCCCTGACCGTCCGGGCCCAGGGGGATTCCATCCTCGTCACCGCCCAGGCCTTTGCCCGCTTCGTGGAAATCCGCTCCCAGGACCCGGACATGCTCCTGGAGGACAACTTCTTTGAGATGAACGGCGGGGAGCGCCGGGTGCGGGTGCTGCGGGGCAAGGCGGAGGGCCTCACCGTCCGCAGCGCCTACAACATCGGCAGATAATCCCCAAGAACGGAGACAGAACCGCCATGATTCTTTTGCTGATCCTCATCTACGTCACCTTCATCGGCCTGGGCCTCCCGGACGCGCTTTTGGGCTCCTCCTGGCCCGTCATGGGCCCGGAGCTGGGGGCTCCCCTCTCCGCAGCCGGAATCCTGTACATGATCACCAGCGGCGGCACCGTGCTCTCCAGCCTTCTCAGCGCCCGGATGATCCACCGCTTCCGCACCGGGGCCGTCACCTTGGTCAGCGTGCTGCTCACCGCCTTGGCCCTGCTGGGCTACGTCCTGGCCCCCGGCTTCTGGTGGCTGTGCCTGCTGGCGATTCCCCTGGGCATCGGGGGCGGCTCCATCGACGCGGCCCTGAACAACTTCGTGGCCCTGCACTACTCCGCCTTGCACATGAACTGGCTCCACTGCTTCTGGGGCGTGGGGGCCACCTTGAGCCCCTTGCTCATGGGGGCCGTGCTGGCCGGGGGCGGCCACTGGCGGCAGGGCTACGGCCTGGTGGCTTCGCTGCTCCTTGCCATCTCCTTGCTGCTGCTGCTGGCTTTGCCCCT
>JARKQO010000308.1 GCA_029974855.1 Eubacteriales bacterium | reverse complement strand
AAACGGCAGACTGGACGCGGCCAAGGCTCTGCTGCGCCTGATGGACACCTATGAGATTTCCCAATACACGGCCAAGGCCCTGATGGGCTACAGGCTCCATGAGGCCCGGGACGTGGGGAGCGCCGCCCAGGCAGCCGCCCGGCCCCTGCGGGAAACGCTGGAAAGCTGCCGGGCCAGGCACAGGGCCGCGGGCAGGGCCCTCAATGATCGCTATGAAATCCTCCGGGACGGCATGGTGCAAAAGACCGTGCGCAAGCTTTGCAAGGAGGAAATCGACCTGATCGTGCGCCGGGTATCCCGGATCGTGAAGATCGGCATGTTCATGGACCGCTACCCCAGCGAGCTTTCCGGCGGCCAGCAGCAGCGGGTGGCCATTGCCCGGACTTTGGCCCCGGGGCCCAAGGTGCTGTTCATGGATGAGCCCCTGTCCAACCTGGACGCCAAGCTCCGCCTGGAAATGCGCTCCGAGCTGCAGCGGCTGCACCTGAACACCGGCAGCACCTTCCTGTATGTGACCCACGACCAGATGGAGGCCATGACTTTGGCCACCAAAATCTGCCTGATGGACAACGGCGTGGTGCAGCAGTACGACGAGCCCCTGACCCTCTACAACCGGCCCGCCAACCTGTTTGTGGCCGACTTCGTGGGCAACCCCGCCATCAACTTCCTCGAGGCCAGCGGAGGGCAGCAGGCCGACGGCTCTTTGGACTTGGCGCTGCTGGGCGGCGTGAAGGCGGCCTTCCAGCCCGCCCAGGGCATCGATATCGGCCAATGGTACGACAGGGCGGAGGAGCAGGAGAAGGCCAAGCGCCAGGAGGAGCTGGCCGCCGCCAAGGACAGACGGCATATTGAAAAGGGCAACAAGGACAGCGCCTTCAGGTACCACATCGCCAAGGTGGAGGAAATCGAGCCGGAGGAGGCGGCCGCGCCCGGCAGGGACGATTTTGTGCTGGGCATACGGCCCGAGTTCATCAGCCTCCGGGAGGAGGGCCCCATTGAGGGGGAGATTTTCAGCGCCATGCCCACAGGCATGGAAACCACCGTGCGGATCAGAATTGGCGACTACTTGCTCACCGGCGTGGTATTTGGCGGGGTGCTATACAAAATCGGCCAAAAGGTGCGCCTGGGCTTCCCCGGGGAATGCGTGACGCTGTTCAGCAGGAAAAACGGCCGGATGATCGGGCGGGGGAGCCTGGAGATCAAGGGATAGGCTGGCGGCGTGCCGGCAAGGTGCCAACCCAGGCGGTTGGGGCCAAGGGCATGACGGCGTATTCTTGTTTTCACAGCGCAAGCATACCAAAAAACAGGGCCCAAGTGATTGCCTGCAACCACTTGGGCCCTGTTTCCTGCCGCTGTTTGCCACAGCCCCTTATCCCATCTTTGTTTTCCCTACCTGGCGATCCTTTT
>JARKQO010000305.1 GCA_029974855.1 Eubacteriales bacterium | reverse complement strand
CCCGAATACATCGAGGTATGGTTCGATGAAGCGTATTTTGCCTAGCCTTTTGGCGGCGGTTTTGCTGCTCTCGATTTCAACCGATGGCGGCCCCTAGGCCCGGGCTGCGGAAAACGCGCCGGACCCCAAGATCAGCGTGGTTTCCACCATTTTTCCAGGCTATGACTTTACCCGGGCTATTGCCGGGGACAGCGTGGAGCTAACCATGCTGTTGCCTCCGGGCTCCGAAAGCCATTCCTTTGAGCCCACGCCCCAAGACATCCTGAAAATCCAGAATTGCGATATGTTTATCTACGTGGGCGGAGAGTCCGACACCTGGGTGGATGGCATTTTGGATTCCATGGACACGTCCCATATGACAATCCTCCCCATGATGGATTTGGTGGAAACCCTGGCGGAGGAAATCAAAGAAGGCATGGAGGAGGACCACGACCATGCTGAGGAAGAGCATGAATATGACGAGCATGTGTGGACGTCCCCGGTCAATGCCATGGTCATCACCCAGGCCATTGCGGATGCCCTCTCCGCCCTGGACCCGGACCAGGCCGAAGCCTACCAAAGCCGCTGCGCCGCCTATCTAACCCAATTGGAGGAGTTGGACGCGGCTTTCCGGGAGGTGGTCCAAAACGCCCCGCGACATACCTTGGTCTTTGGGGACCGCTTCCCCTTCCGCTACCTTGTGGCGGAATACGGGCTGGATTACTATGCCGCCTTCCCCGGCTGCTCCACGGAAACGGAGCCCAGCGCCAAGACAGTGGCCTTCCTGATGGACAAGGTAAAGGCGGAAAGCATCCCCGTGGTGTTCCACATTGAGTTTTCCAACGAAAAGATGGCGGATACCCTCTGCGAAAGCACCGGGGCCAAAAAGCTGCTTCTGCACTCCTGCCACAACCTTACCAAGGCGGATTTTGAACACGGCGTCACCTACCTTGAGCTGATGACGCAAAATGTGGAGGCTTTGAAGGAGGCGCTGCACTGACATGGCACTGATCACCTGCCGGGACGCCGCCCTGGGATATGATACGGGCATAGTGGTCAGCGGCCTTACCTTTGCCGTAAACCCCAGGGATTACCTGTGCATCGTCGGAGAAAACGGCTCCGGCAAAAGCACGCTGATCAAGGGCTTGCTGCGGCTGAAAACCCCTGTGTCAGGGGAAATCCTCACAGGGGATGGGCTGAAGCCTAACGAAATCGGCTATTTGCCCCAGCAGTCCGCAGTCCAGAAGGATTTCCCCGCCGGGGTGTTTGAGGTGGTGCTTTCCGGCCGGCAAAGCAAGCGCGGGCTGCGCCCCTTCTACTCCCGGGCCGACCGGCGCATCGCCCTGGAAAACCTCCGGCGGCTTGGCATGGAATCCTTCAAAAACAAGTGTTATCGGGAACTTTCCGGCGGCCAGCAGCAACGGGTGCTGCTGGCCCGGGCCCTGTGCGCCACGGAAAAGCTGCTGCTGCTGGACGAGCCCGTGGCCGGGCTGGACCCGCCTGCCACCCAGGAGCTGTATGGTTTTATCCGGATGCTGAACCGGGAGCGGGGGCTTACGGTGGTCATGGTCTCCCACGATCTCCACAGCGCAGTGGAACAGGCCAGCCATGTGCTGCACCTGGGGAACCGGCAGCTGTTCTTCGGCCCGGCGGAGGAATACCGAAAAACCGACCTGGCAAAAAGCTTTCTGGGAGGTGAGCCAGATGCTTAACATCCTGGCGGAAATGCTCTCCTATCCCTTTTTGGTGCGCGCCGTGGTGGTGGGGCTGTTGGTGTCCCTGTGCGCCTCTTTGCTGGGGGTGAGCCTGGTGCTGAAGCGGTACTCCATGATTGGGGACGGGCTTTCCCATGTGGGCTTTGGGGCCCTTGCGGTGGCCACCGCCATGAATATGGCTCCGCTGGCGGTGTCCGTTCCCGTGGTGGTGCTGGCGGCATTCCTGCTGCTTCGCATCAGCGAAAGCAGCAAAATCAAGGGCGACGCCGCCATTGCCCTCATCTCCACCAGCGCCTTGGCCCTTGGGGTCATCGTCATCTCCGCCACCACGGGCATGAACACGGATGTCTGCAACTATATGTTCGGCAGCATCCTTTCCCTGACGCACTCGGACGTACAGCTCAGCATCGCTCTGTCCATTGTGGTGCTGGTGCTGTTCGTGCTGTTTTACAGCAAAATCTTTGCCGTCACCTTTGACGAAACCTTCAGCCGGGCCGTGGGCGCCAAGGCGGGCCTGTACCATATGCTGCTGGCCATCCTCACGGCGGTGACCATCGTGCTGGGCATGCGCATGATGGGGGCTATGCTGATCTCCGCCTTGGTGATCTTTCCGGCCCTGACCTCCATGCGCCTAGGCAAGCGGTTCAAGACGGTGGTCATGGGCTCGGCCATCGTTTCCGTCATCTGCTTTTTCATCGGGGTGGTGCTGTCCTATTGGTACTCTCTGCCCACGGGGGCCAGCGTTGTGGCGGTGAACCTGGCCGCGTTCCTATTATGTAGCGGGATAGGCCTGCTGAAGGGAGGCTTTCAAAGAGCATGAAGCCATTGTTGATTCTTTTGTTGCTGTCCGCACTGGTCCTTACGGGGTGCGCGGGCCAAAGCGACGAACTGCCAGCCGTTTCCGTTCCCACGGAAAGCGGGACGCTCTGGGATGTTGCCAATCCCCAGAGCGCCCCGGATAACAGCGCTACGGCACAAGAAACCCCCATAACCGCCCCAGATGCGGAGGATGTGGTCTACATCAACGAGCGGCTGTTCATCGCCCAAACCAACGACATTTACCTGAACACCCCGGATTACCTGGGCAAAACCATCCAGTATGAGGGCCTGTTCAAGAAGGCCGCCTGGGAGGATTCCACCTATTGCTACGTGATCCGCTACGGCCCCGGCTGCTGCGGCTATGACGGCGAAGCGGGTTTTGAGGTAGCCTGGGACGGCCCATGGCCCCGTGTGGATGACTGGTGCGAAGTGGTGGGCGTGTTGGAGGAATACCAGGAAAATGGGATGACCTACCTGCGGCTGGCCCTCACCTCTTTGACGGTGCTGGAGCAGCGCGGCGCGGAGTTTGTGTCCCAGTAAAACCCGAAGCTCTTCCGACCTCTACTCCTCCACCCATCCCTTGGCCCTCTCCACGGCCCTGTGCCACTGGTACAGGGCTTGTTCCCGTTGCCGCGCCCCCATTTTGGGGGTGAAGGTCAAATCCGGCTTCACCATCCGGGCCGCTTCTTCCTTGCTGGCGTACAGGCCCACCCCCAGCCCCGCCAGCAGCGCGGCCCCCAGGGCCGTGGTTTCCAGCACCATGGGGCGGGTGACGGGCACCCCCAGCAGGTCCGCCTGAAACTGCATCATGAACCCGTTGCCGCTGGCCCCGCCGTCCACCTGCATGTGGCTGGGGGTACAGGCGCAATCCGCGGTCATGGCGACGTACAGGTCATAGCTTTGGTAGCAGATGGCCTCCAGGGCGGCCCGCACGATGTGGGCCCGGCTCGTACCCCGGGTCATGCCCACGATGGTGCCCCGGCTGTACATATCCCAATGGGGGGCCCCCAGGCCCGTAAAGGCGGGTACCAAAAACACCCCCGCCGTATCCGGCACGCTTTGGGCCAGCTGCTCGCTTTGGGCAGCGCTTTCCAGCAGGCCCATCTCGTCCCGCAGCCATTGGATGGTGGCCCCGCCCATGAAAACGCTGCCCTCCAGGGCATAGGTGGGCTTGCCATCCAGCCTCCAGGCGACGGTGCTCAGCAGCCCGTTTTGGCTCACCACAGGGGTTTCCCCCGTGTTCATCAGCATGAAGCAGCCTGTGCCGTAGGTGTTTTTCACCATGCCGGGCTGAAAGCAGGCCTGCCCGAATAAAGAGGCGTGCTGATCCCCGGCCAAGGCGGCCACGGGGATGGGATAGCCCAGAATTTCGGGCCGCAGCGTACCGATGATCCCGGCGCTGTCCACCACCCGGGGCAGCACGCTTGGGGGAATGTTTAACAGCTCCAGCAGCTCCGGGTCCCAGCGCTGGTCCCGAAGGTTGAAAAGCATGGTGCGGCTGGCGTTGGTGGCGTCCGTCACGTGGGGGCGGCCCTCCACCAGATGCCAGGCCAAAAAGGTGTCCACAGTGCCAAAGCACAGCTCTCCCCTCTTGGCACGCTCCCGCAGGCCCAAGGTGTCCAATAGCCAGGCAATTTTAGTGCCGCTGAAATAGGCGTCCGGCACCAGGCCGGTTTTCTGCCGGATCAAATCCCCATGGCCCGCCTCCGCCAGGCGCTGCACATAAGGCGCGGTGCGGCGGCATTGCCACACAATGGCGTTGTGCACGCAGCGGCCCGTGTCCTTTTCCCAAAGGAGGGTGGTTTCCCGCTGGTTGGTGATGCCGATGGCCGCGATGTCCTGGGGGTTTACGCCGCTCATTTGCACCGTCGTTTTCAAAGAGGTGAGCTGGGTGGTCAAAATGTCGTCGGGATCGTGCTCCACCCAGCCGGGCTGTGGATAGTGCTGCTTGAACTCCATGGCGTGGGACGCCAAGGTGCGCCCATGCTCATCAAACACGATGGCCCGGCTGGAGGTAGTTCCCTGATCCAATGCCACAAGAATACGCTTTTGCATGACGCCGTTCTCCTGTCAAATGGTGCCGTCCCAGGTGGACACGGAGGTGGATTTTTCCTCGGCGGCGTCAAACCACCGGGAGGTGACCACCTTTTCCTCTGTATAGAAGCGGTAGGCGTCCTTGCCCAGGCAATGGAGATCGCCAAAGAAGGAGTTTTTGTGCCCGGCGAAGGGGAAGATGCCCACCGGCACGGGGATGCCCACGTTGATGCCCACCATGCCCCCATGGGTGCGGTTGGCAAACTCCCGGGCATAGTAGCCGCTTTGGGTGTAAATCACCGAGCCGTTGGCAAAGGGGCTGCGGTTCATCAGCTCCAGGCCTTCTTCAAAGGTCTTTACCCGCTTCACGCACAGGACGGGCCCGAAAATTTCGGAGTCCCCCACGCTCATGCCGGGCTTCACATGGTCCAAAATGGTGGGCCCCAGGTAGAAGCCCTTCTCAAAGCCCTTCACCTGGGCGCCTCTGCCGTCCAATACCAGCCGCGCCCCTTCCTGGATGCCCTTTTCAATCCAATCCACCACGGACTGGCGGTGCTCCGCGTTTACCAAAGGCCCCAAGGTGGTGGTTTTTTCATAGGCAGGGCCCAGCACCAGCTTTTTGGCTTGGTCCACCAAGGCCTTCACCAGCCCGTCCGCGATGGACTCCTGCGCCACCACCACGGGCAGCGCCATGCACCGCTCCCCGGCGCAGCCAAAGGCGGCGTTGATGATCCCGGCGGCGGTGCGCACGAGGGGGGCATCCTCCAGGACCAAGGCGTGGTTCTTGGCCTCGCACAGGGCCTGGACCCGCTTTCCCGCGGCCGCAGCCCTGGAATAGATGTGGAGGCCCACCTGGGTGGAGCCCACAAAGGTAATCCCCTTCACGTCCGGGTGGCTCAGGAAAATTTCCGCTTCGGTGCGGGCGCAGGTGACCACGTTCAGCACCCCATCGGGCAGGCCCGCCTCCTTATACAACTGGGCAAAGCGGAGGGCGCTCTGGGGGGTGGCGGTGGCGGCCTTCAGCACCATGGTGTTGCCGCAGGCGATGCACACCGGGGCCATCCAGCCCATGGGGATCATGGCGGGAAAATTGAAGGGAACAATGCCCGCGAACACGCCCAGGGGTTCCCGGTACAGGACGGAATCAAACCCCGTGGAGGTGTCCATCAGACTCTCCCCCATCAGCAGGGAGGGGGCGGAAATGGCCAGCTCCGTACCCTCCTTGGCCTTGAGCACATCCCCCATGGCCTCCTCCCAGGCTTTGCCATGCTCCGTGGCCACCAGGCGGGTCAGCTCCTCCATGTTTTCCTCAATGAGGGCCCGCAGCTTATATAGCACCTGTACCCGCTTCATCACCGGGGTGCGGCTCCAGGCCGGGTAGGCCTCCTTGGCGGCCCGGATGGCGGCCTCCACCTCCCGGGCGGTGCACAGCGGGGCCGAGGCAATCCCCTCCCCTGTGCTGGGGTTGTAGCAAACGGAAAACCTCTCTGCCTGGGAGGGGACAAATTCCCCGCCGATGAATGGGTGCAGCACCTTCATGAATAGCACATCCTTTCAGGGATTTCATCCCTTATTTGAGACATAGATTGCCTGTAGCTTAATTAGGTGGCCTTGAGGGCGGCGCTGATGCCCGCGCTGACGGACACCAGCTTTTTGATATAAAAATCCATATTGGCCGGGGTGATTCTGGCCGACAGGGTGGAGATGCCCAAGCTGTAGGTGACGGAGCCCCTGTAGTTGTAGATGGGCGCGGCCAGGCAGCATACCCCCTGGGTCACTTCCTCATTGTCCACCGCGTACCCCTGGCCGCGAATCCGCTCCAGCTCCTTCATCAAGCTGTCGTAGTCCGTGATGGTCCGGTCCGTATACTTCACAAAGTCATAGCCCTCCAGCATTTTGGGCAACACCTCCGGCCTGCGGAAGGCCAAAATGCACTTACCCACAGAGGAGCAGTGGATGGGCTCCACCATGCCCACCGTGGCGGACAGGGTGTAGGCTTTGTTGGAGCGGATCTGGTCCACCACGTATACCTGGTTGTTGGACAGGCTGCACAGGTGCACCGATTCCCCCAAGGCGTCCGAAAGCTCGAACAGGAAAGGCCGCGCCACGGAAATGACCTCCAGGTTCCGCTTCACCCCTTCGCTGAGGTTGAGCATCCGCAGCCCCAGGCGGTACTTCTTGGTGACCCGGTCCAGCTGCACCATGTCGTACTGCTTCAGGGTGCCGATGAGCCGGGAAACGGAGCTTTTGTTGATCCCCAGCTCCACGGCGATCTCCGACAGGCTGGCGCTGTTCTTTCGTTGCAAAATGCTCAGGATTTCAAGGCCCCGGGACAGGGACTGGATCATGGCGACCTCCTTTCCTTATTTAAGAAGAAGGGAACAGCAACGCCAGCAGCCTTTCCGCCAGCGCCCGGTTGCGGGCCCGGCTTTGGAGCGCCTCCTTCAGCCGGTCCGCCTGGGACAGCACCGCCAGAATCTCCGGGTCCATCCCCTGGAGGATCTCCTCCCAAGGCCGGTGGGTCAAAGCGGATATCCCTTTCAGGGCTTGGCGGCTCTGGTTTTGGCTCTGGGCCCGCTCCGGGGGGTAGCCCTGGCCGTGCTGGTCAGCGAAAAGCTTTTCAAACAGATGCCGGAGGTTGATATTCCCCGCCCATCCGTAGCCCTTGTTCAGCGCCAAAGACACGCAGTTCCCGGCGTTGATCTGCCCAAAGAGCCAGGCGTCCAGGGGATCCTGGAGAAGCCCCGCAAACACCCCGGGGTACTGCATCACGGAGTTCAAATAACCCTGGCCGGTGCCGCATCCCCCCACCACCAGGTCGCAGGCGTCCGCCGCCAGCAACACCGCCGAGATCAGCCCCGTGTGAATGTAGGTGAGGGCAGGGGCTTCGCCGGGATCGGACATTCCCGCGTTATAAGCCTCGATCCCCGGAAGCTGTAACGCGGACAGGATGTCCGGGTTTTTGGCGCAGGCGCTTACCTCGTTTACCACAGCAACTCTCATGGCTCCGCCTCCCGTCATATTCTGATGATGCACATACTTTTTTTGAGTATAGAGCCCCGGGCGGCCAGCGTCAAGGCTATATGCGCCTTCCCGTTGCGCCATGCGCAACGGGAAGGCCGATTATACCTACGGGTGGACGATCCGCAAATTCGTTGCACCATGCGCAACCCAACCCGCGCTTTCCATTGACTGGGGGAAAAGTCCATATTATCATGCAGGTATACAGACCGATGGTGTAATGGCATAGCGGTTCCTTCACAAGCCCTCCAAAGGGGCTGAAATATCATCGACGCGGGAGTGTGGCTATGAAACGGACGGGCGGGGAAATCATTATCCAATACCTCATGGAAGAAAAGGTTCCCTATATTCTTGGCATTCCCGGACATGGAATCCTGGGCCTTTTTGATGCCATCAAAACGGCGGACGAGAGCGGCGCCCTCAAGTACATCCAGGTGAAGCAGGAGCAGGCCGCGGCCCACATGGCCGACGGGTACTACCGCGTCAGCGGCAAGCCCCTGGCCGTGTTCACCTCCATCGGCCCGGGGGCCATGAACACCTGCATCGGCCTGGCTACCGCCTATGTGGATTCCTCCGCGTTTTTGCAATTTTCCGGGGACACCCACGTGCATATGAAGGGCGTGGGCGTGCTGCAGGAGCTGGAGCGCTACCAGGATTCCTACTTCATCCGGGCCATGGAGCCCCTCGCCAAGCGGGCCTGGCGCATTGAAAACGTGACCCAGCTGCCCCGGGTGATGCGCCGGGCCTTTCAGCAGATGCTTACCGGAAGGCCGGGCCCTGTGGTGCTGGCCTTGCCCATGGACGTCCAGGCGGACAGCCTGGACATGGAGCTGCCCCCCAGCGGCTGCGCCAGAACCTCGGCCAAGCCCGCAGGGGAGCCGGAAGCCATCCGGGACGCGGTGCAACTGATGGGCCAGGCCCAGCGGCCGGTGATTCTGGCCGGAGGTGCCATGCTCCGTTCCAGGGCCTTTGACCGGCTGGTGAAGCTGGCGGAGCTTTGGGGGGCTGCGGTGGTCACCACCATGGCGGGAAAATCCGCCTTCCCGGAGGACCATCCCCTCTGCGGGTTGCACACGGGCTCCAAGGGCACCCCCGTGGGGCTGGAGCTGACCCGCAAGGCCGACGTGGTATTGGCTTTGGGCACCCGCTTCGCGGACGAAACCACCTGCTCCTACAAGGACGGGGTGGGGTTCTCCTTCCCCAAGACCAAGCTGATCCATGTGGACATCGACCCCTCCGAAATCGGCAAGAACTATCCCTGCGACGTGGGGATTCTGGGGGACGTGGCGGTGGTGCTGGAGCAGCTGACCGGCGAGTATGCCGCCGTTTTTCCCAAGGCCAATGGGCAGCGCGAGGCCTACCACAAGGAAATCCTGGCCTTGAGGGAGCGGTGGAGCCAGGCCTTGGCCCGGCAAAGGGCCCAGGTCCTGGAGAAGATCACCATCTCCCAGCTCATCGGGGAGCTGCAACAATGCCTCCCGGAGGATGCCATCGTAACCACCTCCTCCGGCAACACCCAGGCCCAGCTGTTCCAGGAATACGTGTTCAAAAAGCCCGGCACCCATCTCACCACCGGCGGCTATTCCACCATGGGCTGGGCGCTGCCCGCCGCCATGGGCGCGAAGCTGGCCAGTCCCCAGTCCCCGGTGGTGGCCCTGCTGGGAGACGGGGATTTCATGATGGCCATGCAGGAGCTTTCCACCATGGCCCAATACGACATCCCCGTGGTGGTTCTGCTGGTGAACAACAGCGGCTGGATGGCCATCAAGGACCTCCAGACCGACGTGCTGGGCCCCTCCCGCACCTTTGGCAACGATTGGGAGCGGGGCGGCCAAAGCTACACCCCCGATTTCATCCAGGTGGCCCAGGCCTTTGGCATCCATGCCAAGCGGATTTCCCAGCCCGGCCAGGTGGCCGCCGCCTTGGAGGAAGCCCTCAGCCTGAAGCAGCCGGCCCTTATCGAGGTGGACGCCTACCGGGAGTATCCCCAGTCCGGCGGGGAAGCCTTCGGCTGGTGGGACGTGCCCATCCCCGGACATATGGAAGAGAAACGGCGGCAGTACGAGGAAGCCAAAAAGGGCGAGCAGGTGTAAGGACAGCACAGTGCATCTGGAAGGAGAAGGAACATGATCAACATTGCCATCGTTGGATGCGGAAGAATCGCCACGCTGAACGTCCTGGGCTATCTGGACCATCCGGACGCGCGGGTGTATGCGGTGTGCGACGTGGATTTGGAAAAGGCCCGGGCCTTTGGCAAGGAGGTAGGGGCTGAAAAGGTGTATGGGGACTACAGCCAGGTGCTGGCGGACCCCAATGTCCACGCGGTGGAGCTGCTGGTGCCCCACCATCTGCACAAGGACATGACCATTCAGGCCTGCGAGGCCAAAAAGCACGTATCCGTGCAAAAGCCCATGGCCCTGAACCTTCAGGAGTGCGACGCCATGATTGAGGCCGCCAAGGCCCACGGCGTCTGGCTGAAGGTGTACGAGAACTTCATCTTCTATCCCCCCTATACCAAGGCCAAGGAGCTGATTGAGGCGGGCGAGATTGGCGACCCGGTGACCATCCGGCTGCGGATGCTGGCGGGGAACAACCGCTGCGGCTGGTATGTGGACCCCACCACCTGGCTGTGGCGCATGCAGCAGGAAACCTGCGGCGGCGGCCCTCTGGTGTTTGACGACGGGAACCACAAGTTCTCCGTGGCCCGGTATTTCATGGGGGAGCCGGACGAGGTGTTTGCCTTCATCGACAAAACCCCCATCGCCGGGGCGGTGCACACCGCGGAGGACGGAACTCGGGTGCAGTTCTACGAGGACGCCCCCGCCATGATCACCTGGCGCTGCAAAGAGGGCGGGCGGCAAGGGGTGTTTGACATTTCCTACGCCCCGGAGCTGGACATCAATACCTCCTACTATGCCTGCGACGAGCGGGTGGAGATCACCGGCACCCACGGGGTGATCCTCATCACCCGCTGCACCGGCAAGATGATCCAAGAGCCCACCCTCCAGGTGTACCGCAACGGCGTCACCACAGCCTACCACATGCTCAAGGACGATTGGGCGGACAGCTTCATCGCCAGCTCCAAGGACTTCATCGACGCCATCCGGCAAAACCGTCCCCCGGTGCTGACGGGAGAGGGTGGCCGGGAGGTGCTGAAATTCTCCTTGGCGGCCATAGAATCGGCGGCGCGAAATCGGCCCGTGAAGGTGGATGAGCTGGACCGCTACCGGGAGGGAAACAGATGACCACCATCGCGGAGCTGCAACAGATTTCCTTGGAGATGCGAAAGGCCATCCTGCGCATGGCAAACCACGCGGGGGTGGGCCACGTGGGCGGCTCTATGTCTGCGGCGGACATCCTCAGCGCGCTGTATTTTGCGGTGATGCGGGTTGATCCCCAGCACCCCGCTTTGCCCCACCGGGACCGGTTCATCCTCTCCAAGGGCCATTGTACCCCCGGGTATTACGCGGCTTTGGCCCTGCGGGGCTATTTCGACCGGGAGCTGCTGTACACCTTCGATGCCACCGGCACCACCTTGCAAGGCCATCCGGACATGCATAAGTGCCCGGGGGTGGACTACAGCTCCGGCTCTCTGGGCCAAGGCCTTTCCATTGGCATCGGCATGGTGCTGGGGGCTGCGGCCCTGGGCGAAAGCTACAAAGCCTATGTGCTCATGGGGGACGGGGAGTGCCAGGAGGGCCAGGTATGGGAGGCGTTCCTGTACGCGGGGGCCCACCGGGTGCGCAACCTGGTGGCCATTGTGGACCATAACCGGGTCCAGCTGTCCTCCACCCTGGCGGACGGGGTGGACATCGACCCCCTGGGGCAAAAGCTCAGCGCCTTTGGCTGGCGCGTCATCGAAACCGACGGCCACGACCTGGGCCAGCTTCTGCCCGCCCTTCAGGCGGCGGCTGTGGAATGCGAACAAGGCCCCGTGGCGGTCATCGCCAACACGGTGAAGGGCAAAGGGGTCAGCTTTATGGAGGGGCAGTACCAGTGGCATGGAAAGGCCCCCAACGATCAACAGCTGGAGCAGGCCATTGCCGAGCTGGAAGGGAGGAACGCGCCATGACGGTTCAGCCGGGCACAATGATCGAGCAGCGGGCTTCCTTTGGGGAAGCGCTGGTGGAGCTTGCGGCGGAGAATGACAGGGTTGTGGTGCTGGACGCGGACGTGTGCACCTCCACCCAAACCCATCTTTTCCGAAATGCCTATCCGGAGCGGTTCTATCAAATCGGCATCGCGGAACAGAACATGGTGGGCATTGCGGCGGGCATGGCGGCGGCGGGGCTGGTGCCCTGGGTTTCGGCCTTCGGGGTGTTCTTGGCCCACCGGGCTGGGGACCAGGTCCGCAACGCCGTGGCGCTGCCTAAAGCCAACGTGAAGCTGAGCGGCGGGTACGCGGGGCTGCCCACGGGCCGGGCCGGCGGAAGCCACGCCAGCGTGGAGGATGTGGCGGTGATGCGGGCTTTGCCCCATATGACGGTGCTGGAGCCCGCGGACGCGGTGGAAACCCGGCTGCTGGTCCGGCTGGCCACCCAGCTGCCAGGGCCTGTGTACCTGCGCACGGTGCGTTGCGAAATCCCGGTACTGTTCCCTGCGGACCATGCCGTTACCCTTGGCAAGGCCGTTCCCATGGCCCAGGGCGACGACGCCACGGTGTTTTCCACCGGCATGATGACCGCCCGGGCCAAGGAGGCGGTGGAAATGCTGAGGCAAAGGGGCCTGTCGCTGCGCCACGTTCATTTTCACACCCTCAAGCCCATCGACCAGGAGGCCATTGTGGATGCCTGCCGGATGGGAAAGCCCATCTTTACGGTGGAAAACCATTCGGTAATCGGCGGGCTGGGCTCCGCCGTGGCCGAGGTGGCTGCGGAAAAAGAACCCTGCCGGGTCATCCGCATCGGATACCAGGACATCTTCCTGGAGTCCGGCAACGACGAAGAGCTTTTTGACCAATACGGGCTCACCGCCCGGACCATCGCCGCCAGGATCGAAAGCGAGCTGCACCGTTGAGGATTGCGGGATAATCCAGCCCTGTGAAGCCCCCAAGCGTATGCAATAAAGAATTTACTCTCCCCCATTTGACAACCAGGGATTTCTGTGGTAAGATCGGACTATACAAAGTTGTCAAATAAGTTTACCAATTTGCCTCTCCGGTCCCACCGCCTTGCCGCGATGGTACAGGCATGAGGCGAACAAGAAAAAGGGGGATGATGCCAAAGTGAAGCAGCTGGTTGGGAAAGCCGAGGGGCTGGATCAGGGATTGCTGGCGGAGCTCCGGCCAAAAATCCAGGAAGGGACCTTAACAGAGCAGGAGCTGGAAAAAGCGTTTACGCTTTTTGGGCAGGTATGCAACCACACGGAAGAGATTCAGTACGAAATGAACGGCATGACCCAGGCGTTCCAGTTCCTTCTGGGAGAAAACAGCTATGCGGTGGTGTGCGGGGACGGGGCCTGCCAGGTCTACAGCGGCCACTGGCCCACCCCCACGGTGATCTTCTCCATTTCCGCCAGGACCGTGCTGGACATTATGACCGGAAACGTCCACTCCAGCGTGGCCCAGATGAACGGGGATATCACCTACACCGGACCGCGGCATGACGCGATCGCGTTCCAGCGGATCTTTGAACTGATTTTGGACGAGTTCATCTAGGATTGGCGGAGCGCGATCAAGGAAGGAGGAAGGAACCGGATGGATCACGTGAAGTTTGGCATTATCGGCGCTGGGGGCGCGTTCTATTTCCACAGCAACGGGGACAGGGGCTCCCAATACATCCGCTATACGGCGGTCTATGACAGGGACTTTGAGAAGGCAAAGAAGATGGCCCGCCGCTACCGGGACGGCGATATGAAGCCCTTTGAACGGCTGGAGGATATGCTGGCCTCCGACATCGACGCGGTGCTGGTGATGGTGCCCCATACCTACCACGACGACATCGTGGTGCAGTGCGCCCAGGCGGGGAAGCACGTGCTCTGCGAAAAGCCCATGGGAACGACCTTGGAGGGCTGCCGCAGGATGATCAAGGCCTGCCGGGAGGCCGGGGTGAAGTTCATGATCGCGGAAAACCACCGCTTTCTGCCCGCCCATACCTACATGCATGAGATCGTGCGCCAGGGGCTCATCGGGGACGTGCTGATGATCCGGGCGTACGAAGGGGTCAACGAAATCGCCGGGCTTTCGGAAAGCGGCTTTTGGAAGGGTGATCCCATCAAGGCCGGGGGCGGCGCCCTCATGGACATGGCGGCCCATAAGTTCGCCGCTATCGAGTACATCATCGGGGCCAAATGCACCAAGGTGGTGGCTTCTTTGGCCAAGCAGGCCATCAACCTGCCGGAAAAGGCCGAGGACAACGCCGTGGCCATCGCCCATTTCGACAACGGGGCCGTGGCGGACATCATGGTGAGCTTCACCCAGATGACCGTGCCCTATAACAGCATGGAAATCTTCGGCACCAAGGGCAGCATCTTTGAGAACCACGCCTGGGAAAAGCCGGTGCGCTACTCCTCCTTTGACGAGCGCATGGGTGAGAACCAGCAAAAATGGGTGGAGCCCGAGATTGAGCACGCGGCCTTCCCGGAGTATTACACCATTTCCGTGCGGGAAACGGACGAGCATTTTGCCCGTTGTATCTTAGAGGACCGGGAGCCGGAGTTTACCCCGGAGCAGTCCATGAGCGCCATTGCGGGCATTCTGGCGGGCTATCTCTCCGCCATTGAGGGGCGGCCTGTGGAAACCGCCGAAGTTGAGAAGCTGGCGGACGAGCACCGCACCACCGAGGTGATCCTGGAGCGTTTGGCCCCCGCCATCCCCATCCACCAAAAATTGCCGGAGGTACACGTCGTGGAGCCTATTGGATACAACCCCAAAAAGGCCGCGCAGGTGATGCGCGAATATGATCTGGACCTGCTGATCGCCGCCTCCCCGGTGAACGTGTTCTACCTGAGCGGGCTGCCTTTGCTGCACAGCGCCCCCAACCCCATCTTGCTGGCCCTGAACAACCAATACCCCAACCTGGCCATGATCCGCCGGGAGGGCGAGGGCACCATCCTCCACTGGAAGGTGTTCAAAAGCGCGGACCAGTTCTGCTGGTTCCACGACACGGTGGGCATTGAGAACCAGGACGAGGTGGGCAAGGCCCTGTTCTCCAAGATCAAGAAATGGGGCCTGATCGGCAAGCGGGTGGGCGTGGAGTCCACAGCTCCCAAGTTTTTGATGGACGCCATCACCCAGGAGAAGGCGGACATGGTGGTGATGGAGGCGGACCAGGCGTTTTTGGACCTGCGCCTGGTGAAAAAGGACCTGGAGGTGGAATGCCTCCAAAAGGCCGCGGATATCACCGAGCTGGCCCTGAAGGATACCATCGCCGCGGTCCGGGAGGGCGTTACCGACCTGGAGCTGCTGAAAATCGGCAAGGATTCCATGATGCGCCATGGGGCGGATGACTGGGACCACCTGACCATGACCATCGGCGACTCCGACCCCGAGGCCCCGGGCACTGGCCGGGCGGTGAAGCGGGGAGAGATCATCCGCCTGGATTTCGGCGCGATTTACAAGGGCTATGTGGCGGACGTGAACCAGCACGTGGTGGTGGGCGAGGTACCGCCCCGGGCGGCGGAGCTGATACAAGGCCTGCTGGATTTCCAGAAGTATTTTGAGGACCGCATTCGCCCCGGCGTGAACATGAAGGCCCTGGGAGAGGAAGCCCTGGCTTGGTATAAGGAAACCGTTCCCGATGGTTTGGCCTTTGCCATCGGCCACAGCATCGGCTTGCAGTGCGAGGACCAGCACATCTTCGGCTCTTTGGGGGCGCTGGATAAGCCCTTTGAACCCAACATGGTCTTTGAGATCGAGGCCTGGGAAGAGTTCGAGGGCGCGCTGATCGGGGTGGAGGACTGCTATGTGGTGACCCGGTCGGGCTGCCGCAAAATGACCACCATGCCCAAGACCATCCTGCCGGTTCCCTAAGGGACCCCGGCTTGGGGATTGCCCCATCTATAGCGGCCGGAGGACCGCCCCGCATTTTCACAACACGCCTGAAAAGGAGAAATCAGATATGAGAAAAACCCCGCTGATCATTACCGCCACCCCCAACATCTGCTGGCTGAAGCCGGAGGTGGCATATCCCCAGACCGCCCCGGAAATCATCGAGGAAACCCTCCGCTGCCGGGAAAGCGGCGCAGCCGTGCTGCACACCCACGCCCAGGGGCAGTGGACCGAGGTGATCCAGGGCGTGCGGGCCAAGTCCGACATTATCATCCAAAGCGGCATGTCCAGCATTCCGCTGCAAGAACGGATCGGGCTTTTTGAAAACAAGTCGGATATGGTTTCCATCATCCTCAATCACCACGCGGAAGCCTTTACGGGCCTCAATTGCGATGTGCTGCACCCCCTGGCGGAGCTGGAGGAATACGCCGTGGCCTGCCGCAAATACGGCGTGAAGCCGGAGTTTGAGGTATGGCACGCGGGCTCCATCTGGAACCTGTGCCGCCTGATCGAGCAGGACCTGCTGGACGCCCCCTACATCAACACCTTGTTCTTCGGCTGGCCGGGAGGCACCTGGTCTCCCCCCACGGTGCGGGAGTACCTCTACCGCAGGAGCCTGATGCCGGACAGCTGCGCCATGACCGTAAGCATCATGTGCCCGGAGCAGATGGATATTCTGGTGGCCGCCATCATCCACGGGGACAACGTGCGGGTGGGCACCGAGGATTACCCCTACACCCAGCAGGGCAAGCTGGCCACCACCCCCCAGCTGGTGAAGGAGATCGCGGATATTTCCCGGTCCTTGGGGCGCGAGGTCGCCACCCCCGCCCAGGCCCGGGAGCTGCTGGGCCTGTAAGGCAAGGGGCGTAGGCTCCCCCGCCCGCCGGGCGGGGGGCCATCCCCCACCGGGAACACGAATACAAGAACGGGAGGTGACTCCGGGGCAGGAGCCCCGGGAGCCATGAACCAGAAGAAAGTAGCGGTGATCACCGGCGCGGCCAGCGGAATCGGGCGCGCGGCGGCATACAAATTCGCCAAGGAGGGCTATACCACTGCCATCATGGATGTGAATCCGGCCATTCACGATGTGGGCCAGGACCTGCGCAAGGACGGCCATGAATGCCTCGACTTCCAGGGGGACGTGGCCAGCGACGCCGATGTGGCGGCCTTTATCCAGGAGACCGAGAAGCGCTACGGGCGCATCGACGTGCTGAACTGCAACGCGGGCATCGTTGTGGTGAAGCCCTTGGAGGACACCTCCTTTGAGGAGTTTGCCAAGGTGGCTGCCGTCAACATCGGCGGAACCTTCCTGTGCCACAAATACGCGCTGCCCATTATGAAAAGGCAGCGGTCCGGCTCCATCGTGAACCTGGGGTCCGTTTCCGGCCATGTGGGCCAGACCCAGCACGCGGTATACGGGGCCACCAAGGGCGCGGTCATCGCCTTTACCCGTGCCGTGGCCTGGGAACTGGCGGACTACCACATCCGGGTCAACTCCGTCAGCCCCGGCTCTGTGGACACCCCCATGCTCCGTGGGGATATCCAGCTGGAATCCACCCGCACAGGCATGCCCTTTGAGGATGTCAAGAAGCTCCGGGAGGCGGAGCAGGCCTTCAACCGCTGGGCGGACCCCTCCGAAATCGCCGAGGCCATCTGCTTCCTGGCCAGTGACGCCGCTTCCTTTGTCACCGGCTCCGACTTGCTGGTGGACTGCGGCTGGGTGGCGAAATGAATACGACAGCCAACGGCCAATACAACTTTGGCAACGTCAAAAGAGCCAGCACCACCGAGCTCATCGTCCAGAATGTGGTAAGCCTGATTGGCCAGCGCAGCTTGCAGCCCGGCGACAAGCTGCCGCCGGAGCGGGAGCTCTGCGAGATCTTCGGGGTCAGCAGGCCGGTGCTCCGGGAGGCGCTCAAAGCCCTCCAGGTCATGAACATCATCGACATCCGCCAGGGGGCGGGGGCCTACGTGCGCAGCCTGGAGCCCCAGAACATCGTGGAGCATCTGGACATCGTCTTTCATCTGGACTCCAGCCTCTACCACGATCTGTACGAGGCCCGGCGGGCCCTGGAGGGCAGCCTGGCCCGCATGGCCGCCGCCTGCATCACGGAGGAGGAGCTGGCCTCCATTGAGCAAAACATCTCCAGGGCCGCGGAGCACAGCGATGACCCGGAGGCCTTCTACCAGCTGGATTTGGAGCTGCACGACATCATCCTCAAGGCGGCCAACAACCGGGTCATGCCCGTGTTCATGCAATCCATCAACAAGCTGGTGCTGCTGATGCGGGAACGAAGCAACGCCAGGCCCAACATCCGCAAGAATACCATCCAGGACCACAGGAAGATCTACGAAGCGTTACGAAAGCGGGACCCGGACGCCGCCGGACAGGCGATGGAGCAGCACATCGCCAACGTGGAAAAAGCATTCCTGGCAGAAGTGGAGGACGCATAAATGCCAGAGACGTACTTTGTGACTGGGGCCAGCGGGTGCATCGGCGGCTGGGTGGTGAAAAACCTGGTCCAGGCGGGCCACAAGGTGTTCGCCCTGATGCCCCACCCCGAAAAGCTGCAAAAGCTTCGCCTGATCATGTCCCAGGAGGACCTGGAGAAGGTATGCGTCATCCCCGGCGATATCACCAACCCGGATCTGATGCGGGCGGCGGTTTCCCTCAGCGGGGCCCAAAGGATCATCCACCTGGCTGCGCTGCAGCTGCCCTTTTGCCGGGCCAACCCCTCCTTGGGGGCCCGGGTGAACGTGGAAGGCACCATCAACCTGTTTGAAGCGGCCCGGGCCGCCGGGCTGCGCCATGTGGTGTACTCCAGCAGCACCGCTGTGTACGGCAGCCGTGAGGACTACCCCCAGGGAGCCTTCGGCCACGATTCCCCCCTGATCCCCCGCTCTTTGTACGGCGTGTACAAGCAGGACAACGAATGGGCGGCCAAGGTATATTACGCCGAGGCGGGCATCTCCAGCATCGGAATCCGGCCCTTTGTGGTGTACGGCCCTCTGCGGGACCAGGGCATGACCTCCACCCCCACGGCGGCCATCAAGGCGGCGGTGCGCGGGGAATCCTACGAGATTTCCTATGGCGGAGCCGCAGAGTTCCAATATGCCGACGACGCTGCCAAGGCCTTCATCGCGGCGGCGGACCTGCCCGGGGCCCAGGGCGCCCAGGCGTACAACCTGGGCGGGGGCGCGGTGCCCATGGACCGGATTGTAGCAACCATTGAGGAGGTGGCGCCCCAGGCCAAGGGCCGCATCACCTACGTGAACAACCCCCTGCCCTTTCCCTGCCACCGGGATACCGGAGAGCTGGAAAAAGCCATCGGACCCATTCCCAGAACCCCCCTGATCGAAGGAATCCGGCGCAGCGTGGAAATCTTTTCGGCGGCATTGCCCCACAAGGGCAATTCACAATAGACCATCACTGCCGTTCCTGCCGTAGAACGCCCCATCCCACTCCACCCCAAGCGATCAAAAAAAGGAGGGTATCCATTCCATGAGTAAGCTTCGGAAAAGTATGTCGTTGCTGGTAGTCCTCACGATGATCCTGGTCCTGGTTCTCCCGGCCGTCTCCTTTGCCAAGTCCGACAGCGAAATCGTGATCGCGGCATGCATGCAAGGCAACCAGAGCGGATTCGTCCGCTACATGACCAGCGGCATGTACGAATACCAGAAGGCAAGCGCCCCGGACGTGAAGCTGGAAGTAGTGTTCGCGGACGACGATCCCGCGAAGCAGCTGACCCAGGTGGAAACGTTCGTGGCCCAGAAGGTGGACGCGATCATCCTGAACCCCGTGGATAAGGTGCAGAGCGCCGCTGCCGTGGACGCCGCCTTTGAAGCCGGTATCCCCGTCATCACCATCAACACCACATCCGACAGCCCCAATGTTCTGGCCCATGTGGGCTCCGATGACGTAGAGGCCGGCCGGCTCCAGATGGAGCGCCTGCTTTCCGTGCTTCCCGAGGACGCGAAGGTGGCCTACATCGACGCGGTGCTGGGTCACTCCGCCCAGGTGTTCCGTTCCCAGGGCTACAATGAGGTGCTGGGCGAGCATCCCTCCGTGCAGCTGGTGATCCACGACACCGCCAACTGGTCCGGTGAGGAAGCCCTGCGCCTGGTGGAAAACTGGCTCCAGACCTATGAGCAGATCGACGCTATCGCCACCATGGCGGACTGCATCCTGGTGGGCGCCATCACCGCCGTGGAAAACGCCGGCTTGGGCGGAAAGGTCCTGCTGGCCGGTATGGACTGCGACATGCCCGTGCTGGAGAAGATCAAGGAAGGCGTTGTGGACAACTCCATCTGGCAGGATGGCCTGGGCCAGGGCAGCAACTCCCTGCGGCTTGCCATCGACGCCGCCAAGGGCATCGAAATCTCCGACTACATCATCCCCTACGAGGTCTGCACGGCCGAGAACGTGGACAAGTATATCAAAATGGCCGAGGACCGGAACGAGCTGGCCAACCAGTATTTCTAAACAACCTTCACTCCATGTCGGCGGACGGCACAGTTTCCCGGGAGGCGGCGGGGCGTTCTCCTCCCGGGAACGCTACTTCCCTGAAGAGATGTGGCAAAAACCCCTTGGCGGGGACGATACAGGAGGCGATGCCTGTGAACGGTGAAGCAAACGCTGGAGCGCACGGCGAAGTGATTCTGGAGATGCACCATATCCACAAGCGTTTTGGCGGCGTCCACGCGCTGAACGATGTAAGCCTCACCTTGCGGCGGGGCGAGGTGCACGCGCTGCTGGGTGAAAACGGCGCGGGAAAATCCACCCTGATGAAGATTTTGATCGGCCTGTTCCCGCTGGATGAGGGCGAGATCCTCTACAAGGGGCAGAAAATACGCTCCGGCTCTGTGCGGGAAATGCAGGAGCTGGGCGTAAGCATGATTTTTCAGGAGTTCAACCAGGTGAACTCCATGTCGGTGATGGAGAACATCTATCTGGGCAGGGAACCCAGAACCAAAACCGGCTGCGTGGACTTCAAAAAAATGTACAGCGATTCCAAGGCGCTGCTGGCGGAGCTGGGGGTGGATTTGGACCCCAAGACCTTGGTTCGGGACATGACGGTGGCCAAGCACCAGCTGGTGGAGATTGTGAAGGCCATCTCCCTGAACGCGGAAATCATCATCATGGATGAGCCCACCTCCGCCCTGAGCCAGAACGAGATCGAGTATCTGATGAGCATGGTGCGCTCCCTGCGCGACAGGGGCAAGGCCATCGTGTTCATCTCCCACAAGATGGAGGAAATTTTTGGCGTCTGCGACAGCGTAACGGTGCTTAGGGACGGGCGCTTCATTCACACCGGCAAGGTGGCGGACGTCTCGGAAAAAGAGCTGATCCGCATGATGGTGGACCGGGATGTGAACGAGCTGTTCCCCAAGCAGGAAAGCAAGATCGGCGACGTTTTGCTGGAGGTAAAAAACCTGACCGTGAAAGGTCAGTTTGAGGATATCAGCTTTACCCTGCACGAGGGCGAAATCTTGGGGGTTTCCGGCCTGATGGGCGCGGGGCGGACCGAGCTGATGGAGGCCATTGTAGGTACCCGCAAACCCGATGCAGGAGAGGTGTGGCTTCGGGGCGAAAGAATTACCAACCGGATTCCCGGGGACGCCATCCGCAGGGGCATCGCCATGGTTCCCGAGGACCGGAAAAGGAGCGGGGTATTCCTCAAGCTGAGCGTTCGGGACAACATTTTGATGTCCGCGATGCAAAAATGCCTGCAGGGGGCGATGCTCCGCAAAAAGCTGCAAAAGCAATACTGCAGCGAATACGAAAAGATGCTGGAGATCAAATGCAGCAGCGACATGCAAGTCTGCCAGGACCTTTCAGGCGGAAACCAGCAAAAGGTGGCCGTATCCCGGGTGCTGAACGCCTGCCCGGACATCATCATCCTGGACGAACCCACCCGGGGCATCGACGTGAAAACCAAGGCAGAGATCCACCGGCTGATGTCCGAGCTGGCCTGCGCCGGAAAGGCCGTGCTGATGGTCTCCTCGGAGCTGCCGGAGATTTTGGGCATGAGCGACCGCATTTTGGTATTGCACGAAGGCATGATGACCGGCATCCTGAGCCGTGAGGAGGCCACCGCGAGCCGAATCATGGAATTGGCCGTAAAAACGACGAAAATGGGGGCGTGAGCGCATGGAACCTCAGGCGAATGTGACAACCCGGCTGAAACATATCGATTTCAAGAAGATTTTGAGCAATCACGGGATCCTGATCGGCTTCATCATCATCGTGATTTTGCTGACCATCGCGAGCCCCAATTTCATGACCGCCAGCAACATCATCAACGTGCTGCGGCAAATCTCCTGCATCGGTATCGCCACCATCGGGGTGGGCATTCTGATCATCATGGGCCAGAACGATCTGGCCATTGGCTCCACCTTCGCCCTCACCGGCATTCTGGCGGGCCTGGCGGTTTCCAGCGGCATGGGCGGTTTGAACCTTCACCCTGCGGCGGGCTTTGCCGCTGGCATTGGCACCGGCATCATCGTGGGCGGGTTCAACGGCCTGATTGTAGCCAAGGCGCGCATTCCGGCCTTTATCGTCACCATGGGCACCATGTCCATCTGCCGGGGGCTGGCGCTGATCTTCGCCCACGGCATGCCTGTGGGCAACTTCCCCGCCGGGTTCAATTATTTCGGCTCCGCCTCTTTGGGCCCCATTCCATGGCCTGTGCTGATCTTCGCCTTGGTGATCCTCTGGTCCTATTTCATCATGGAGAAGCGCCCTCTGGGCCGTTACATCTATGCCGTGGGCAGCAACGAGGAGGCCGCCCGGGCCGCCGGCATCCACGTGGACATGGTGAAGATCAAGGCCTACCTCTTTGAGGGCGCGCTGGTGGGCCTGGCGGGCACCGTGCTGGCGGGCCGCATGAAATCGGCCGCCCCTGCCATGGGCGTGGGCTATGAGCTGGACGCCATTGCCGGGGCCATCATCGGCGGCGTCAGCTTTACCGGCGGCATCGGAAAGGTCGGGGGCATGGTGCTGGGGGCGCTGCTGATCGGCGTGATCAACAACGGCATGGACCTTCTGGGGGTGGAAGCCTTCTACAAACAGGTGGTCAAGGGCAGTATTATCATCCTGGCGGTGCTGATTGACCGCAAGCGTTCGGGAAGGGCATAAAATAGCGTAGGATTGGGATAGCGTAACATATGCAAGAAATGACAATATCAAAGGACATCCTCATCATCGGCGGCGGCGTGGTGGGTTGCGGCCTGGCCAGGCTGCTGTCCGCCTATGAGGCGGAAATCGCGGTGGTGGAGCGGGGATACGATGTGGCGGAGGGGGCCAGCAAGGCCAACAGCGGCATTTTGCACGCCGGGTTTGACGCCAAGCCAGGCTCCCTGAAGGCAAGGCTGAACGTGCGGGGGGCCCGGATGGCCCCGGCGCTGTTTGAGGAATTGGGCGTGCCCTATGCGCAGCCCGGGGCGCTGGTGATCTCCCTGGAGGAGGAGGGCCTGGAAACCCTCCAACGGCTGCATGACCAGGGCCTTGCCAACGGCGTGGAAGGGCTGGAGCTACTGGACCGGGAACAGGCGCTGGCCCTGGAGCCCAACCTGAACCCGGAGGTTTGCTGCGCCTTGCACGCCAAAACCAGCGGCCTCACCAGCCCCTATGAAATGACCTATGCCCTGGCGGAGCACGCGGCGCTGAACGGCGTGGAGTTCTGCCTGGATACGGAAGTGCTGGACATCCGGCAAGAAGAGGATGAGTTCCTCCTTTCCACCAACCGGGGCCCCATGCGGGCCAAAATCCTGGTGAACTGCGCGGGGCCGGAGGCCGCCAGGCTCCATAACCGGCTCAGCAGCCAGACCCTTACCATCATCCCCCGCAAGGGCGAGTACTACCTGCTGGATCATATCCGGCCGCTGCCCTTTACCAGGACCATTTTTCAGATTCCCACCCACATGGGCAAGGGCGTGCTGGTGAGCCCCACGGTCCACGACAACCTGCTCATAGGCCCCTCGGCCCAGGATGTGGAGGACAGCTGGGATGTGGCCACCACCCGGCAGGCGCTAAGGCTGGTAAGCGAGAAGGCGCGGCTCACCTGGCCCCAGGCCAGCCTGCGGCAGGTGATCACCACCTTTGCGGGCATCCGGGCCCATGAAAAAGACGACGACTTCATCGTGGGCAAGGTGGCGGGGGCAGAGGGCGCTTATGAGGCCGTGGGCATTGAAAGCCCGGGGCTCACCGCCGCCCCGGCCATTGCGGAAATGCTCTGCGAGCTTATGGTACAGGAGCAAAAGTTCAAAAAGAAGGCCCATTGGAAGCCCTTTCCCAAGCCTGAAAAGCCCTTTGCCGCCATGACCCTTCAGGAGAAGGCGGCGGCTTTCCGGCGCAATCCGGACTATGGGCAAATCGTGTGCCGGTGCGAGCAGGTAACCGAGGCGGAGATCCGGGACGCCATCCGCCGCCCCATGGGGGCCCGGAGCCTTGACGGCGTGAAGCGCCGGGTTCGGGCGGGCATGGGTCGCTGCCAGGGGGGCTTTTGCAGCCCCAGGGTCTTGGAGATTCTAGCAGAAGAATTGGGGGTATCCCCCACCCAGGTGACCAAAAACGGCGGCCGTAGCCAGCTGCTGACCGGCGTCATCGGTACAAAGGGGGAGGACTGACGTGTTGAGCCAGGAACTGCAAAACCAAGTACAGGCTGTGGATGTGCTGGTGATTGGCGCTGGCCCCGCGGGGCTGGCCGCCGCCATCGCCGCCCGGGAGGCAGGGATAGAGAATCTGCTGGTGCTGGAGCGGGAGGCGGAGATGGGCGGCATTCTGCGCCAGTGCATCCACAACGGCTTTGGGCTGCACCGCTTCAAGGAGGAGCTTACCGGTCCGGAATATGCCCAGCGGGATGTGGACAGGGTACGGGAACTGGGCATTGAGGTGCGGCTGGGCACCACGGTGCTGAGCCTTACGGAGGACCGTTTTGTCACCGCCATCAGCAAGCAAAAGGGCTTGCAGCTGTTTCAGGCCGGGGCGGTGGTGCTGGCCATGGGCTGCCGGGAGCGGCCCCGGGGCGCCCTGGGCACGCCGGGCACCCGGCCCGCCGGCATCTTTTCCGCAGGCACGGCCCAGAAATACGTGAACCTGGAAGGCTACATGCCCGGCAAGCGGGCGGTGATTCTGGGCAGCGGGGATATCGGGCTGATCATGGCCCGGCGCATGACCTTACAGGGCGCCAAGGTGCTGGCCTGCGTGGAGCTGATGCCCTATTCCAGCGGCCTGAACCGCAACATCGTGCAATGTTTGCATGATTACGACATCCCCCTTTTGCTCAGCCACACCGTGGTGGATATTCACGGCCGGGAGCGCCTGGAGGGAGTGACCGTGGCCCGGGTGGACGAAAACAGGAACCCCATTCCCGGGTCTGAGCGCCGCTTTGACTGCGACACCTTGCTGCTGTCCGTGGGGCTGATTCCGGAAAACGAACTGACGGAGCAGACGGGGGTGGA